>NZ_JALBHA010000523.1:0-4296 GCF_023006445.1 Bradyrhizobium sp. SHOUNA76 | reverse complement strand
CACGCCGCGAGCCGCCAGCGCCAGGGCGAGCAGACCGAAATAGCCGACGGTGAGGATGCCGGTGATGCGGTCGAGCGTGTTGCCTTCCGCGACCGTGCCGACCTGGCGGCGGGTGAGATTTTGCGTACGCCAGTCTCGATCGTCGCTCTCGATCACGACGCTGCGGCCGCCCTGGTAGATGCCGAGCAGCGACAGTGTCGGGACCAGCACGGCCGCGGCGAGCAGATAGGGTGCGGCGCGCGTGAAGAACGGTTTGAGGCGAAGCCAAAAATAGATGCCGATGCAGCCGTGCACCCAGGCGATCAGCAGCAGGATCGTCATCTGCCAGAGCCGGCCGGGCGCGGCGACGAAGAAGAGATAGAGCTCCTGCGGATAGAGCTTCTGATGATCGTAAAGTGTGTAGCCGAGCCGCACGCCGATCACGTGCCCCATGACCAGAGCCGGAATGCTCAAGCCCAGCACGAGCTGAAGCGGCTCGATCGTCCGCCAGCGGAACTGCCGGCGCTGATAGAGCGCATAGATGCCGAGCCCCATATGCGTGAGCGCCGCCGTGTAGAAGACGATCGCAACGGGGAGGAACTGCCAGAAGACGGTGTGATAGTAGACCCCGGTCTCCATGGCCTCGACCGAGATATTGCCGAGCGCATGGTTGAGGAAATGGCTGATCACATAGGAGAACAGGATCACGCCGCAGATGAGCCGCACCTGCCGCACGCTGGTGGCGCGGACGAGTTCGGACATGTTTGCAGCAGCGATGGCCATGATTCGGTTGTATCAGTTCACGAAGGAGAACAGCCAGCGTAACGTTTAATTCCCGATGTGGACAGGTTGTGAGGTCACATGCCAATCAAGGTTGCGAAATCGTAGGGTGGGCGCTGGGAACACCGCTTGCCCATCCCACCACCCCCACATTGACTCCCCCTCCCAGGTTGGCGAAAAGCGCGGCCGTGACGACAGCTTCTGACATCACCATGCCCTCCAGCGGCGCCACGCGCCGTCCCCTCGTCATGGCCGTCGCGGTCATCGCCGCGATGACGCTGCTCCGTATCGTCTATGCCTCCGCGATCGAGCTGCGCACCGACGAGGCCTATTACTGGACCTGGTCGAAGGAGGGCGCGCTGAGCTTCCTCGATCACCCCCCGGGCATCGCCTGGCTGATCCGCTTCGGTACCGCGATCTTCGGCGACACCACGCTAGGTGTCCGCTTCGGCGGCATCGTCGCGATGCTGGTGACGCAGCTGCTGCTCGCCGACATCGTCCGTCGCCTCACGCATGATGTGCGCGCCGTGGTGCTCGCTGTGCTGATGCCGGAGGCCGCGCTCTACTACGGCCTGCTGATGGCCAAGGTCGCGCCTGACGTCGCCATGATCCCGTTCGCGGTGGCGATGTTCTGGTCGCTGGTGCGGCTGGCGCAGAGCGGCGACGGTCGCTGGTGGCTTGCGGCGGGCCTGTTCGCCGGGCTCTCGATGCTGTCGAAATTCACCGCGATCATGTTCGCGCCTGCGGTCGCCGCCTTTCTGCTCGTGCCGGATTGGCGCTTGCGCTGGCTGCGCAGCCCCTATCCCTATCTCGCCGTGCTGGTCGCGATCGTAGTGTTCTCGCCGGTGCTGATCTGGAACGCGCAGCACGATTGGGCTTCGTTTCGTTTCCAGGGCGTGCGCGCCACCGCCAATTACGGCATCTCGCTGCGGACGATCGGCGATTACATCGGCCTGCAGTTCGGTCTGGTCGGCTTCGTCATGCTGCCGGTGGTGCTGACAGGTCTGGTGCTTACGGCATGGCGCGGCTATCGCACACGCAAGCCGGTTGCGATCCTGCTGTCGACCGCGGTGCTGGTGCCGTTCCTCTATTTCCTTTTCAAGTCGACGACGCTGCGGGTCGGCGACACCTGGCCGATGTTCATGTGGCCGGTGGGGTTTGCCGCCGCCGCCGTGAACTTGGCGACGATGATGAAGGAGAATTGGTCGGCGCGCATGCTGAGATCGTCGGTGTTCTGGGCCAGGACAGCGATCGTCTCGGGCATCGCCTTTGTCGTCATCGTGTTCCTCTATTACGTCGCCGCGCCGTGGAATCTCCTTGGCAAGATCGATCCGATCGGCGCCGAGGCCGGCTATGAGCAGGTTGCCGCGCGCGTGCAAGCCGGGCTGGATGAGACGGGCGCGACCTGGATCGCGACGACGGACTACCGCACCTACGCCATGATGCGCTGGCTGTTCAGGGGGCGCGTGCCTGTCATCGAGATCAACGAGCGCGGCCGTTTCCAGAATTTCAGCGATCCCGGCCTAGACCGGATCAGGGACCACGATGGCATCTATGTCGGCCGCGAGCCAGACGATCATTCGTCGCTGTGGGAGAGCATCCCCGCCAAGCGCGAGCCGCTCGCCCGGGTCGAACGCCGTTGGCGCGGCGTTCTGACGGATACTTATGTGGTTGAGAAGCTGAGCGGCTGGACCCCGGAGCTGTCGCCGCCGAAGGACTCGCCACTGTTTCAGTGGAAGGTGCTGGCTGGGGAATTCGAAAGGCATACACGCGCTTAGCGCGGTAGACTGCGCCTCCTTATCCCCTTGCGCGCATGCCTGTCGCATTGTTGAGCCTCCTGGCGAGTTGGTTAAGCGTTATCACCTTCGCGATTGCGGGCAGGCACCACCCGTAGATGGCGGCACCAGTACGGCCACGCTGACCGTCTCGGTCGTTGGCAACGGCCAGGTTTATGTGAGGGGCACGGACGGCATCGATACGCTCTCTGCAGGCGCGAAAGGAACCGTTCTTGATGGAGGAAACGGCAACGACACCCTTAGTATCGTAGGGTGGGCAAAGCGAAGCATGCCCACCACTTCCGTCGAAGTGCCGGATTAATGGTGGGCACGGCGCAAGTGCGCCTTTGCCCACCCTACGGTTCCTGGCTACTCCTCTCCGTCCTTCTTTCGCAGCAGATCCGTCGCGAGGTCCGACAGCTTCGGTGGCGGCAGCGCTGCGAACGGCAGCGGGCGCGTGACGTCGATCGCGGCGAGGCCAAGCCGCGCCGTCAACAAGCCATTGAGCACGCCTTCGCCGAGGCGCTGCGACAGTTTTGCCGCGATGCCGTGGCCGAGCATCTGCTGCACCAGGCTGTCGCTCGCGGCCATGCCGCCGGTGATGGCGAGATGGGCGATGACGTGGCGGAGCAGGCGGATCATGCCGAGTGCGCCGGGGCGGCCGCCGTAGAGATAAGCGAGCTGGCGGATCAGGCGGAGCGCGGCGACGAACACGAACAGCACGTCGATCGCGGCGCGTGGGCTCACCGCGGTCACGATCGAAACCTTTTGCGCGGCTGACGACACCAGCCGCCGCGCCTCGGCATCCAGCGGCGACATCAGCTCGCGCTCGGCGAGCCGGATCATGTCGGCGCCGTCGATGATCTCACCGGTGTGGCTCTCCAGGGTGGCGCGGGCGCGCGCGAGCTGCGGGTTTTGGTGCGCGATCTTGAGTAGGTCCTGCACGATGACGCGGCTCTCCTTGCGATCGTCGCTGGCAAGGACTGCGGCGGCACGCTGATGCAACTGCTCGATCGCGGCGAGGCGCGCGAGACCGAACGCCTCGCGGCCGATCACCACCGCGAGCGCAAGCGCGGTCACGAGCGCAAACGCTAACCCGACATAGCCGAGGCTTTCGCTGCGCGCAAACAAATCCTCGATCAGATGGACGACGCCGAGCCCGGTGCCGAGCAGCGTCAACCCGGCAACGCCCGACCAGAACAGCGCGCCCCAGGGAAAACCGCGGCGCGCGGGAAGCGCGGTTTGAATCGGCACCGGCTGCGCCTGCGGATCGTGCTCCGGCGTGATCTGGATCGTGGCGCGACTCAGTCGGCTGGTTTCGTCGGCTTCAGTGACGACGACGCCGGGATCGTCGAGCCGAAACGTCGCCGGCCGCCGTGGCTTCGATCGGTCGTTCATGCGAGCTTGTCTCCGATCAGGAACTGCAAGGCACGGTCGAGGCGGATGTGTGGCAGCGTCGGCGGCTCGCTGCCTTCGCGGTCGAGTGTGGGCGGGCGGAAGCGCAGGAAGCGGAAGTCGCTAGTCTCGGCAGCCTCAGTCGCGAGGCCGCGGAACGCATCGGTGCCGTTGAAGAGCGGCTCGGGATCCAAGGGCAAATCGCCCGGAAAGGTCGCGACCTCGGTGTTGCCGTCGAAGAACTCGCCGCCGGCGCTTTCGCCCGCGGCCGGCGTTCCCAGGATCGACGGTAATTTGTCGCGGCCCTGCGCGACTTGAGCTTCTCTCGTGGCGCGCACCGCGGCCAGCGCCACCACGTCGATCGCCG
>NZ_JALBHA010000522.1:0-4310 GCF_023006445.1 Bradyrhizobium sp. SHOUNA76 | reverse complement strand
CGGCGCAGTGCTGCGCGCGGCACCGCCGCCGCTCACGACCGGCGAGCCGCCGCCGTTCTGCTCCAGCATCTTGATCGCTTCGTCCGGCGTCGGCAGGTCGGCGACATAGGCAATGCGCACCAGCACCATCTCGGCGGCGGCAGCGGGACGTGTCGCGGCCTGCACCTCGGTGATACCCTTGAGCAGCATCTGCCACATCCGCGACAGCACGCGCATCGAGATTTTCGAGGCGAATTCCTTCGCGCGCACGCGCTCGGTCTCGCCATAGGCGACGTTGTCGGCGGTCGCCGGAACGATCTTCACGCGGGTGACGAAATTGACGAATTCGGCGAGGTCCGAGAGCACGACGATCGGATCGGCGCCGACGTCGTACTGGTCGCGGAATTCCTTGAATGCGCTCGCGATATCGCCGCGCGCCAGCGAATCGAACAGGTCGATGACGCGGGTGCGGTCGGCGAGCCCCAGCATCTGCCTGACCGCATCGGCCCTCACCTGCCCGGCGGCATGTGCGATCGCCTGGTCGAGCAGCGACAGCGAATCGCGCACCGAGCCTTCGGCGGCACGGGCGATGATGCCGAGCGCCTCCGGCTCGATCTCGACGCTTTCCTTCGTTGCAATACTGGCGAGGTGCTTCATCAGCACGTCGGCCTCGACGCGGCGAAGATCAAAGCGCTGGCAGCGCGACAGCACCGTGACCGGAACCTTGCGGATCTCAGTGGTCGCGAACACGAATTTGGCGTGCTCCGGCGGCTCCTCCAGCGTCTTCAGGAAGGCGTTGAACGCCGCCGTCGACAGCATGTGGACTTCATCGATGATGTAGACCTTGTAGCGCGCGCTGGCGGGGGCATAGCGCACGCTGTCATTGATCTGGCGAACGTCGTCGACGCCGGTATGCGACGCCGCGTCCATCTCCAGCACGTCCATGTGCCGGCTTTCCATGATCGCCTGGCAATGCACGCCCAAGGTCGGCATGTGGATGGTCGGGCCCCTCACCGAACCATCAGGCATCTCGTAGTTGAGTGCACGGGCCAGGATGCGCGCGGTGGTGGTCTTGCCGACGCCGCGGACGCCGGTGAGGATCCAGGCCTGCGGAATCCGCCCGGTCTCGAACGCATTGGAGACGGTGCGGACCACGGCCTCCTGGCCGATCAGATCGTCAAAGCTGGAGGGACGGTATTTGCGCGCCAGCACCCGGTAAGGCGCGTTGCCGGCCTGACCGGCGCTGTCGGGGTTGGAAGGGGCGCCAGCGTCGGTCATCGGTCGATCCGCAATGAAATGTCTCTTGGCCGGCTTTTGCGGAAAGGAGCGCGCTGGCGGCTGGTGCCGCCGGCGCAATTCGCTCGAAAAACAGGTAGGAGACTGACGAGCGACCCGATCCGGACCTCGTTAGGGCTGCTTCCTTCCGGACCTGACCCGGTTGGCGAGTGGCTCGTCCACCGCCAATCTCCCGGTCCCTATTTGGGGCCAAAAGGACCGGAAAGCAAGCGGCTATCGCCCCCGATCGCCGGCGCCTGCCCAGCATCCGGGCAATTCCCGATCTGCCCAGCTGATAGGCTGTGCTTTCACTGATAGTGCTGCCTTGGTATGAACCTGCCGGAACCTGTCCCAACCAGAAAAGCGATTGATCCCAATGGTTACACGTCGTGATGTTGCATCGATTGTCGGACTTGGCGCGATGACTGCGGCCGCGCTGGCTTCGCCGGCGGTGGCCCAGACCGCCGATTCGAACGAATCGACCTTCGCCCGCATCCGCCGGACCAAGAAGATGCGGATCGGCGCGGTCGGCGGCGGCGCACCCTATTACATGAAGGATCTCTCCAGCGGTCAGTGGAAGGGCTTTTACATCGACATCGCCAAGGGTCTCGCCGACGATATGGAGGCCGAGCTCGAGATCACCGAGACCACCTGGGGCAATTCGGTGCTCGATCTGCAGGCCAACAAGATCGACATCTTCTTCGGCCTCAACCCCACGCCGAAGCGCGCGCTGGTGGTCGACTTCTCGGTGCCGGTCTTCAACAATGCCTTCGCCATCCTCTGCAAGAAGGACTTCAAGCCGAAGAGCTGGGCCGAGCTGAACTCGCCCGACATCAAGATCGCGGTCGACCAGGGCTCCTCGCACGACCAGGTCGTCAGTCGCCTGACGCCGAAGGCGCAGATTACGCGGCTGAAGACCGCAGACGACGCCACCGCCGCGCTGCAGACCGGCCGCGTCGACGCGCAGTGCCTGATCACCATGCTGTCGCTGACCGTGCTGAAGAAGAATCCCTCGCTCGGCCAGCTCGTGCTGCCGACGCCGATCTTCGCGACGACGTCGAATGCCGGCTTCCGCCGCGAGACCGACAAGACCTGGCGCGATTACGTCAACACCTGGATCGACTTCAACAAGGGCCTCGGCTTCATCCGCAACGCGATCATCACCAACATGGAGCTGGTGGGCGTGACCGAGGCGGACATTCCGCCGGGCGTATCGCTGTAAGTTTCCACTGTCATTCCGGGGCTCGCGAAGCGAGAACCCGGAATCTCGAGATTCCGGGTTCGCCCTTCGGGCGCCCCGGAATGACGGTGTAAGCGGTTAGCCGCACGACGAGTAACGCACGCATGTATCAGTGGGACTTCGGCCTCCTCTGGACCTATCGCTGGCTGTTTCTGAACGGGCTTGGCGTCACCGTCGGCTTCACCGTGGTCATCGTCGTGTGCGGGCTGCTGTTCGGCCTGTTAGGGGCGTTCGGCACGCTCTCGCGCTTCAAGCCGCTGCGTCTTCTCGCGCTCACCTTCATCGAGGCGTTCCGCTGCACGCCGATCCTGGTGCAGCTGATCTGGTTCTATTACGCACTGCCGATCCTCGCCGGCGTCGAGATGACGCCGATCACGGCCTCGGCGCTGGCGCTCTCGCTCTATGGCGGTTCGTTCTATTCGGAAATCATCCGCGGCGGCATCATCTCGATCGACAAGGGCCAGTCCGAAGCCGGTGCCGCGCTCGGCATGACGCCGATCCAGACCATGCGCCGCATCGTGCTGCCGCAGGCGATCAAGCGCATGATTCCGGCGCTGATGAACCAGTCGATCATCCAGTTCAAGAACACCTCGCTGGTCTCGGTGCTGGCGGTGCCCGACCTCGTCTACCAGAGCCAGGTCGCCGCCCATGACAGCTACCGGCCGCTGGAGACCTACACCGCCGTCGCGGTCGCCTATGCGGCGATCCTGATTCCCCTGACCATCCTCGTCCGCCGCGGCGAGAAGCGACTGGCGGTCAGCGAATGAGCGAGACGTCAAAAATCGAGATCCGCAGCCTTCGCAAGAGTTTTGGCAGCAACGAGGTCCTGAAAAACATCAATCTCGACGTTGCCAAGGGCGGGGTTGTCGCGCTGATCGGCCCCTCAGGCTCCGGCAAGTCGACCCTGCTCCGCTGCATCAATCTCCTTGTTGTGCCCGATGGCGGCAGCGTCCGCGTCGGCGATACGCGCTTTGCGTTCGGCGACGGTTCAAAACTCCCGGAGGTGAGGACGCTGGCAAATTTCCGTGCCACCACCGGCATGGTGTTCCAGCACTTCAATCTGTTCCCGCACATGACGACGCTCCAGAACGTGATGGAGGGCCCGGTCACGGTGCGGCGCATGGCCAAGGCCGACGCTGAGACGCTCGCACGGGCGCAACTCGCCAAGGTGGGCCTTGCCGAGAAAGCCGACCAGTATCCGGCGACGCTCTCCGGCGGACAGAAGCAGCGCGTCGCGATTGCCCGAGCACTGGCAATGGAACCTGATGTCATGCTGTTCGACGAGGCGACCTCAGCGCTCGATCCCGAGCTCGTCGGCGAGGTGCTCGCCGTGATCCAGCAGCTCGCCTCCGAAGGCATGACCATGGTGATCGTGACGCACGAGATCGCCTTTGCCCGCGAGGTCGCGGACCGCCTCATCTTCATGCGCGACGGCGTCGTCGTAGAAGAAGGCCCGGCGCGGCAGGTGATCGACAATCCGCAGGAAGCCGCGACGCGCGCCTTCCTCAGCCATTTCCACCGCACCGGTGCATTGCCGCCGGCCACAACGGCATCGTGATGTCCGATATCAACCGCGTTTATCTCGTTACCGGTGCCGCCAGCGGCATCGGCCGCGCCACCGCAAACCTGCTCGCGGCGCCCGGCGTCGGGTTGCTACTACATACGCGCTCGAACGCAGAAGGTCTCGACGCCACCGCAGCGGATGCCGAAGCGAAGGGCGCCGTTGTCTCAAAGTGCCTTGGCGATCTTGCCGAGGAGGCCACCGCCAGCGACGCCGTCGCTGCCGCGAAAGCCGGCTTCGGCCGGCTCGACGGAT
>NZ_JALBHA010000521.1:0-4315 GCF_023006445.1 Bradyrhizobium sp. SHOUNA76 | reverse complement strand
GTGCCGTTCGCGCAATTCCCGCCCTACCCGCTGGTGGCCGATGGCGCGGCGGCGCAATTGCCAGACACCGAGCTCGAGCCGGCGGCGCGCGACATCGCGCGTGCGCGGGGCTATCGCAGCATGCTGTTCACACCCTTGATGAGCGAGGGCGAGGCCATCGGCGTCATCATCGCGACGCGACGCGCGACCGGCGCGTTCGGCGATCATCACGTGCGGCTGCTGCAGACCTTCGCCGACCAGGCGGTGATTGCGATCAAGAATGTCAGCCTGTTCAACGCCACCAGGGAAGCGCTGGAACGCCAGACTGCGACCGCCGACATCCTCAAGGTGATCGCGGCCTCGCCCGCGGATGTGACGCCGGTGTTCCAGGCGATCTCCGACAGCGCCAAGGCCCTGGTCGGCGGGCACTCCTCCGCCGTCACGCGCGTCATCGACGGCATGCTGCATCTGGCGGCCTTCACCACCGACGTCGAGGCTGGCAACGCAGATTTGCTCAGCTCGTTCCCGGCGCCACTGTCGGCATCCGGCATCCACAGCCGGGTCGCGACCAGCGGAAAGGTCGCATTCCGCAGCGACATGCAGAACGAGCCAGACCTCACGGACGCGATGAAGGAGCTGGCGCGGACGCGAGGCTATCGCAGCATCCTCGTGGTGCCTATGCTGCGCGACGGCGTTGCGATCGGCACCATCGGCGTGACGCGGCCGGAGGCGGGTCCTTTCCCGGACAAGGCAATCAACCTGCTCAAGACCTTCGCCGACCAGGCCGTGATCGCGGTCGAGAACACGCGCCTGTTCAACGAGGTGCAGGACCGCACCCGCGAGCTTACCGAGTCTCTGGAGCAGCAGACCGCGACATCGGAGGTGCTCAGCGTCATCAGCCGATCGGCCGGCGATCTCAAGCCGGTGTTCGAGGCGATGCTCAGCAAGGCAATGCAGCTCTGCGGTGCCAGTTTCGGCGTGCTCAATACCTACGATGGCACGCAGTTCCACACAGCCGCCACTTACGGTCTGCCCCCCGCCTACGATGAATTCCGGCGCAGGGCGCCCCTCAACTATGGTCCGGCCACCGCGCCTGCGCGCCTGTTGAGGGGCGAACCGTTCGTCGAAATGGTCGATCTTCTGGAGTCGGACGCCTATCGCAGCGGAGAGCCGAACCGTCGGGCGTTGGTCGATCTCGGCGGCGCGCGCTGTCTGCTCGCTGTGCCGTTGCTCCAGGAGGAGCGCATGGTCGGCAACGTCATGATCTTCAGGCAAGAGAACCGGCCGTTCTCGAAGAAGCAGATCACCTTGCTGAACCAGTTCGCGGCGCAAGCCGTGATCGCCATCGAGAACGCGCGGCTGCTCAGCGAATTGCGTCAGCGCACCGAAAATTTGACCGAGTCGTTGCAGCAGCAGACCGCGACTGCCGACGTGCTCAAGGTTATCAGCCGCTCGGCGTTCGACTTGCAGGCCGTGCTCGATACGCTGGTCGAATCGGCGGCGCGACTATGCGAAGCCGATATGGCGGCGATTACCCGCAAGACCGGCAGCACCTATTTCCGGGCGGGCTCCTACGGGTTCCCAACCAAATTCGTCGAATATGTAAGAGATCTCCCGGTCCGGCCGGACAGGCGCACGATCACGGGCCGGACTTTGCTCGGGGACAAGGTGGTCCATGTCACCGACGTGCTCGAAGACCCCGATTACTTCTTTGAAGGCCAGGAATTGAGCGGCAATCCGCGCAGCTTCCTCGGTGTGCCCTTACTGCGCGAAGGCAGCACGGTTGGCGCTATTGTTCTCGCACGTCGCGCAATCCAGCCGTTCAGCGAAAAGCAGATCGAACTCGTTACTAGCTTCGCCGACCAAGCCGTCATCGCGATCGAGAATGTGCGCCTCTTCGACGAAGTGCAGGCCCGCACGCGGGAGCTCGCCGCCTCGCTCGAGAACTTGCGCGCCGCGCAAGACCGGCTGGTCCAGACCGAGAAGCTGGCATCGCTCGGCCAGCTCACCGCCGGCATCGCGCATGAGATCAAGAATCCGCTCAACTTCGTCAACAATTTTGCATCCCTCTCTGCCGAATTGACCGACGAGCTGAACGAGGTGCTCGCACCCGCCGCCCTCGCGGACGATATCCGCGGCGAAGTCGACGAGCTCACGGGGCTTCTGAAGGACAATCTCGAAAAAATCGTGCAGCACGGACGGCGCGCCGATTCCATCGTCAAGAACATGCTGCTGCATTCGCGCGAGGGCGGCGGCGAGCATCGCCTGAGCGACATCAACGCGATGGTCGAGGAGAGCCTCAACCTCGCCTATCACGGCGCGCGCGCCGAGAAGCCGCAGTTCGACGTGACGCTCGAACGCGACCTCGATCCGGCTGCAGGCTCGGCCGATGTATTCCCTCAGGAGATCACCCGGGTGCTGCTGAACCTGATCTCGAACGGATTCCATGCCGTGGCCAAGCGCAAGGCGGAGAACGAGGCGGCCGGTTACGCGCCCGTCGTGACCGCCGCGACCCGCGACCGCGGCGATCACATCGAGATCCGCATTCGTGACAACGGCACCGGCATCCCGGACGAGGTGAAGGAGAAGATGTTCAATCCATTCTTCACCACCAAGCCGGCCGGCGAAGGCACCGGGCTCGGATTGTCGATGAGCCACGACATCGTGGTGAAGCAGCATGGCGGCACGATCGACGTCGCGACCGAGCCGGGCAGATTTACCGAATTCAGGATCGTGCTGCCGCGCAAGAGTGGCCTGCCAGACAACAGCTGAGGATAAATTCGCCCAGTGGGTGTTTTCGGCAAACTGGCGTGGCTCATTCGGCGGCAATTGCTGTCGTTGTCCGGCGTCGGCCTCATGCTGGGTGCTCTGTTCTTCGCGGCCGCGCTGACGCCGACGCTGGTCCCGCGGAGCTATCTCACGCAGGGCGCCGTCGCCGGCGCCTGCTTCGGGATCGGCTATCTCGCCGGCAATGTCTGGCGCTGGCTGTGGCACTATCTCGAATTGCCGGAGCCGTCGGCGCGCCTGAGATCGACCGCAAACGCGCTGGTCGCGGCCGCCTGCCTGCTCGTCGTCATCCTTTTTCTGTGGCGGGCGGCCGGATGGCAGAACTCGATCCGCACCGTGATGAAGATGGCGCCGGTCGAGACCGCCCATCCGCTCAAGGTCTGCGTCATCGCCCTGATCACCTTCGTCGTGCTGCTGGTGCTGGCGCGGCTGTTCGCGCTTGCCGCCGGCTTCGTCGCCACGCGTACGAGGCGCGTCGTTCCGCGGAGAATCGCGAACGTCATCGGCGTGCTCGCCGCGGGTCTGTTGTTCTGGTCGATCGCCAGCAATGTCCTGATCCGCACGGCGTTCAACGCGCTCGATTCGTCCTTTCGCGAAGTCGACGCCCTGCTCGAGCCCGAGCGGCCGCAGCCGACCGCGCCGGAACGGACAGGAAGTCCCGCCTCGCTGGTGAAGTGGAAGCAGCTTGGACGCATGGGGCGCAGGTTCATCGCCTCGGGGCCGACCGCAACTGTGATCAGCGCCGTTACGGGAAGGCCAGCGAAGGAGCCCGTGCGGGTCTATGTGGGCCTTGGCGGCGCCGCGACGGCGCAAGCGCGCGCCAGGCTTGCGCTCGACGAGCTCAAGCGGCAGCACGGTTTTGAACGCAAGACACTCATCGTCGTCACGCCGACCGGAACCGGCTGGATCGATCCTGCCGCGATGGACACCGTCGAATATCTCCACCATGGCGACGTCGCCAGTGTCGCGATGCAGTATTCCTATCTCAACAGTCCGCTGTCGCTGCTGTTTCAGCCCGAATTCGGTGCAGAAGCGGCGCGCGCCCTGTTCTCCGAAATTTACGGCTACTGGACGACGCTGCCGAAGGACCGGCGGCCGAAGCTGTACCTGCATGGACTGAGCCTCGGCGCGATGAACTCGGAGAAATCCGCAGAGCTGTTCGAGACGATTGGCGATCCGATTACGGGCGCACTTTGGAGCGGCGCGCCGTTCGAAAGTCGCATCTGGCGCTCGATCACCGCGAACCGCAATCCGGGCACGCCGGCCTGGCTGCCGGAATTCCGCGACGGCCGCTTCGTCCGCTTCATGAACCAGAATGGACCGACGGTGCCGGCAGATGCGCCCTGGGGACCGATGCGCGTCGTCTATCTGCAATATGCGAGCGACGCGATCACCTTCTTCGCCTATCGCGACGCCTATCAATCCCCTGACTGGATGACGGCGCCGTGACCGAGGGAGTCGTTGACGTTCTTGAAGCGATCGAGGTCGAGCATCAGGATCGAGAAGGTCGGCCCGCCGTCCTCCAGCCGGCCATTGAGCTCGTCGAGCC
>NZ_JALBHA010000520.1:0-4326 GCF_023006445.1 Bradyrhizobium sp. SHOUNA76 | reverse complement strand
CCCGCCGGTCGAGGCCGCCCCGGCGGCGCCCGCCTTGTCGGAGAAGCTCGACGACGCCGGATCGGAGACTGATGCCGCAACGGCGGCCGCGGTGATGCGTCCGGAGGTGGTCGCGCTGATCGTGAGATTGTCGACATTGACCGACCCGCTTCCGCCGCCAGACCCGGCAAAAGGATCGTTGGAGCTGAACACGCCGGGCCGGATGTCGGAATGGTTGTCGCCGATATAGGCGGAGGTGTCGGTATCTGCGCCGAGATAGGCCACCGACAATCCAACCGCCGAGCCGCCACTCCCGTTGAAGTTCATTGCGCCGGACAGTGTCACGACCGACAGGTCCTGCTGCGCCAGGACGCCGACGGTCGGGGCATAGACGGTGGCCTGGCTCGAGATCGACGCATGCGTCGTGTTGTTCAGGAAACCGAGCGAGGTGATGCCGTTCAGCGCCAGCGCGCCGGCAGCCTTGCCGGACGACGGCGCGACGGCCACGAACTGGTCCGAGGTGGTCGCGTTGACGGCGATGTCATCCGCCGCCCGCACCGTCGCGCCGTCCGAAACGCCGGCGATCGTGCTGGTGTTGAACTGGACGAGATTGAGCGCGCCACCGATCGAGGATCCGCCCGACGTGTTACCAAACAAGAAACCGAGCGTGCCGACATTGCCGGCGGCGTCGATCGACGCCGTAGTCGTGGTCGCCGCGATCTGAATGCTGGCGTTGTAGGTGTGGAGGTCGCCGTTGTCCATGCCGGCCGACCAGCTGCTGCCGCAAGCCGCGGTCGTGCATGTCGCCGTCAGGCTCGCGCTGCCCGCGACCCAAGCCGTCGTGTTGTTGTTCACGACGAAATGATTCAGCGAACCGGCGACGCCGATGGTGTCTCCGGCATCGGCCGTGGCATTGGCATAGCTGGTCAGGATGTTGCCGCCGATTCCGAGATTGCCGTTGAGATGGCTCAACACCGCACCCAGTCCATCCCATTTCAGCCAGGTGTTCGTGATCGGCAGTTCGGTGGTGGCATCGACGGCAATGTTCGCCGCGTTGATCAGCGTACCGCCACCGACATAGGCGTTTGAATTGTGGGTGAAATTGCCCCAGGCAACGGCCGCGCTGATCGCCGTCCCTTCGCCTGTCGACACGTCCTTCGTGATCGCGCTTGCCGTCGCATTGCTGCGAACGCCGCGATCGATGACGTTGCTGGCGACGGCGACGTTGCCGCGGGCGTAAATGCTCGGCGCGCCGCCGCTTGGATTCTGCGCGATCGCAGCGGTCGCACTCTGCGTGCTGTTAGCCAGCGAGAGCGCGCCTGCGACCTTGAAATCGAAGCTCAGCGGCACCAGCGAGGTCATGTGGTCCATGATGAAGTGCGTCGGCGAAGCGACGTTCGAGACCGCGAATTCCTGGATCGCCGCGACCAGCGCCGGCAGGCCGGCGATAGACGAGGCCATCGTGGAATTGCTGGTGGTGTCGGATGTCGCCTCGACCAGAACGGAACCGTTCATCCGGTCGCCGGCACTGGTTCCGAGCGATGCGCCGAGCGTCGCGGTCGCCGACGTCGTGACATCGCTGATGGCGACCGCGCCGCCGACGGCACCGCTCGCATTCGGCCCGCTCGCGGCAACCGACGTCGCGCCGGTCGAGAACGAATTGTTGTTGATCGCGCGCACCTTCAGGGTGCTGCCGCTCGTGTTCACCAGGCCCGCCGCAATATGCGCGCCGGTCGCGACGTTGGCGGTCGTCGTCACCGACCCCTTGGAATAGGCTACCGTCGGGACGATCTGCGCGCTCGTCGATGCCGCGAGGGCAGAGACGGCGATGGTCGCATCGTTGAGCGCCTTGATCTCGAGGTTGCCGCCGGCGTTGATCGTCGCGCCCGAGGCCACGTTGGTCGTAGCAGTGCCGTCGATCTTGCCGACGACCACGCCGGCCGCGACCGGCGTGAGGCTGCCGAGCAAGGTGGAGGCGACCGCCGGATCCGACGCGTTCTCCGTGGCATGCGCGGAAATGGTGACATCGCCGCGGCCGTTGATGTCGGCATGGCTGTTGATGTTGATGGTCGCAGTGGCGCTTGCCGCGACATAGCCGCCATTGAGCCCGAGCAGCGAGGCGGCCAGCGTCGAGCCGACAAGCGCGAAATCACCCGCCACAGAACCGTTCAGGAAACTTGACACGGCCGTCGAGGTTGCGGTGATCGAGACGATGCCGCCGGTGATCTTGCCGTCGACCGTGATCGCCGTCGCGGCGGTGGCCTGGCCGGACAGCTTGATGTCGCTCGCCGTTGCGGTCAGCGTGACGTTGCCGTCGGAATAGGTGGTCCCTCCGAAGTTGACCGACTGGGCCAGGATCTGCGCGCCATTCTTGATGTCGATGTTCGGCGCGTCGATGGTGATGTGGTTGGCGTTTCCGGTGGAATGGCCGGAGCCGTCGAGGCGTCGGGCATCGATCACCGCATGCGCGGCGAGCGTGACGGAGTTGTCCGCTTGAATGAGGTAGTCGGCACCAGCGCTGAGCCCCGCGAGCGCATTCGCGATCGAGCTGTTCGACAGCGTCACGCCGGTGTCGCCCTGGCCGGCATCGCCGACCACCACGTCGGTTGGATCGAATAGCAACGTGCCCGCCTTGCCATTCGGCGCGGCAAGGTTGACGGAAACGCCGCGACCGACGTCAATGACCCCGTTCGCGCTGAAGTCGACGAGACCGGCATTGCCGGTCTTCGCGCTGGCATTGAACTTGGCGCCGCCCGCCACGGTCAGGTTCTGGGCCGCCTTCAAACGGATCTCGCCGGCGTCGCCCGTCCTGCTGGCGGCGCCGAGCCTGGCGTTCTTGCCGACCTCGATATTGTTGCCGGCCTGCACCGTGATGTTGCTCGGCGTCGCGGTCTGGCTGCGCGCGGTCAGGCGTCCGTTGATCCTGGCGTTGTTGACGGCGCCGATGTGGATCGAGCCGTTGCTGACAGTGATCGCGCTGGCGCTGCGCAGGCCCTTCGAATTGACCGAGGCTGCGAACTTCGCGGCATGGTCGAGATTGGCGATGTCGCGCTGGCTGGCGCCGCCGACGAAGACGTTTTGCCCGGTCAGCCGCACGCCGTCCTGGGCGTTGATGCGGCCATAGATGCGGATGTTGCCGTCCGGCGAGACCGGGAACGAGCCCGCCATGAGGTTGCCGACCGCCGTGCCGTTGATCGCCCCGCCCGGACCGATCAGGCTGTCGGTGAATTCGCGCGTCGGCGTCGAGACGTTGAGGCTGCCGACATTGACCACGCCGCTGCGGCCGACCACAAAGCCCTTGGGATCGGCGAAGTAGACGTTACCGCCGATCGCGCCGTTCATATAGGAGTTCAGCGTGCCGTTGACGTAGACCGGCGCGTCGCGGACGATGTTGACGAGGTTCCGCGTGCCGGTCGGCAGCTGCAGATTGACGGTATTGCCCTGCCCGACGCTGAACTGCGAGAACGAGTTGAAGGCGTTGGCGCCCGACACCGTCGACGTCGTGACGTTGGTGACGCTGCCGGAGGTCTGCAAGGCGGTCCCGGTGCGGCCGTCGGGAACGATGACGTTCGCCGTCTGCGCCTGAAGACGGACGCTGTACACCGGCAGAAAGACCATCTGCATCGCGCAGAGCAGCGACATCGAACGGAACCGCGCCAGCTTGCGCAAGCCCGGTTCGTCCTCGTCTCGCCTCACAGATGGTCCGCGCATGCCTGATCCTGTTCAGAACTGGCCGGGCGGCAGCTTGAAGATGTCGGGGCTCTTGGCGTCGGCCACGTAGAACAGCAGAAGGCTGGTCGGGGTCAGCACACGCTGGTTGTTCTCCTTGTTCTCGAACGTGCCCTGCAGCAGCAGGATCACCGAGCGGTCCTTGGCGTCGCTGCCGCGGAACATCACGATGCCGCCGGCGACGGGCATGTTGACTGCGATGGAGTCGGGCTTGAAGCCTTCGCCCATGAAATGGGCGCGCAGGATGTTGGCGTTGGAGAACAGCTTCTCCGGCGTCATCGCCGCGTCGGTCCCCTTCGACCAGACGGCGCCGATCTGGATCAGCGACTTCGACTTGTAGCCGAACACGTAGGAGAGCTCGGCGGTCCCGCCGTTCGGCAGCAGCTCCGGAACGGACAGCAGGATGCTGTGCGTCAGCTCGGCGGCGTTGTCCTGCGCCTTGATGGCATCGGGCTTGACGTTGAAATCCTTCGTCATCGCCGCGCGCACATCGGCCTCGTTCATGCCGAACTTGGCGGAGCGGAAGCCATCGATCGCTTTGCTCTTGTCCTCCGCTCCTGGTGCCTCAGCCGAGGGTGCCCCGGCGGCGACGGGCGTGCCGGCTGCGGCGGGAGCGCC
>NZ_JALBHA010000051.1:0-23428 GCF_023006445.1 Bradyrhizobium sp. SHOUNA76 | reverse complement strand
GTGCGCTCGCCGGCGTTCATGGTGTTGACGGTGACGCGCCGCGCCAGCGACAGGCGGATGGCGCCGCCGTCAGGATCGCGGCGCGCCGAGTTGACGTAATCGGGCGCGCCTTCCGGAACGCGGTCGACGGGGACGTCGACGGGCCGGTCGAAGCGGATGATGAGGATGGAGCCCGCAGTCGTCACCTCGGAGGGAACGTCCTCGCCGAGCTTGATGACGAGGCGGGCAAAGCCGCCGCCGGCCGAAAAGGTCGCCTCGCCTCTTACAGAATCGGCCGCCCGGGCGGGCACACCGAGGCCGATCAGTAGGCAGACCGCCAGCACGCCAGCCTTTCGGACATGACGCGACAGCCCCGGCGTCATTGCGCGGGCTCGCGACCACAATCCATCGGCAGCCTCTCGCGCCATTGGCGGCATTTCTTCCGGTCCGACAATCCACGCCGGCAATGGCGCCGGCCGGTGCCGTCGACTGTAGGACTCGCCAATTAAGGACTTGTTAATGCTATATCTTGATTTGCTCTGGGACAGCACGCCGTGCCGGATCGAGCGTGGGCGGATCGGTCAAGTTTGGATTTGAGAGGCAGGCGGTTAAGAAGTTGTTAACACCTGCACGACGGCGCTGTCGCGATTGGTCAATCGTTCGACGGCACGCCATAGCGAGCAAAATCCTCGCGGATTCCAGCGTCGATTCTTCTTGCCGCCGAAATATCGCTATCGCCGCCACCTTTGTCGCCGAGCCTGAGTTTGGCAACCCCGCGACCGTAGAGCGCGCTCGCAAGTTTGGGCGCGAATCGCAGCGCTGAATTGTAGTCATCGATAGCCGCGGAGAGTTGCCCCATTTTCAGATTGATCAGAGCTCGCGAATCATACGTCGCGGCGTTTGTTTCCGATCGAAGCGCCCTGTCGCAGTCGTCCAGCGCAGCCTGCAAAGCGCCGAGGACGGCTCGGGCCCAACAGCGCCCGCTCCACACCGCTTCCAGATTCGGATCAAGACGAATTGCCTCATCATAGTCCTGCGCTGCACGCTCGTACGCATTGCTCTTCAGGTAGGCTGCCGCACGGTTGGCAAACGCAGCGCCATAGTTTGGATTCAGCCTGAGTGCCTCCTCAAAAGCGCCAAGGGCGAGGTCGTGCGCGCCTTTCCTCAGATAAGCCACGCCAAGATTGTTGAAGGCTTTGGCATAATTTGGATTGAGCCTGGTCGCTTCAGCGAAGTCCTTGATCGCGCGTTCGTAGTCGGTTTTGGCGCTATAGGCATTGCCTCTGTTGTTGTGGGCGACGGCGAAGCCGTTCGCAGTCCCCTCGCCCGCATCGATAAACGCCGTGCAGCCATCGATCCGAGCTTCGGGCAACACCCGATCTGAGCCGTTACACAGTTCAACATTCTTGAGTGCGCCGCCCTTCTTTGGCTTCTGCGCGAAGCCCGACGAACCGGACAGCACAACAATCAGAATGAGAATCACTGCCTTGATGACACTGGCTCTTGCGGTCATTTACGCACCAGGCGCCGAACTCCGAGAGTGACGAAGCGTTAATCCCAGTATCGGCCGCCGGCATGGCGGCTTCAGGTCAACTTCTCAGCATCCGCGACAGATATTGAGTCTGCGATTGGCGCTTCGATCGGGCTTCGGCGCAGCGACTGCCGGCGGCTTCTTCAGGAGCTTGCTGTTGCCCTCTTCAATCAGGGTCGAAAATCTGGCTGACCCATCATCCGAAATCTCGATATGCGGCGTCGTGCCTCGGATCCCCAGCGTGGCGACGGGAGTATCGACCTTCATGTCACCAGTCCTGGCGACACTGCCCGCAACAAAAGTGAACGTTCCCTTGGCGAGATTGAACAGGGTCGCATTGGACTTGCCGTCCGGCTCATACACATAATGATCCAACACCATGCGAGCGTTGCTCGATAGATTGAACGAGCTGCCGTCGGTAAAGTTGATGCCGACTTTGCCGTCGGCCCCGGTCAGCACCACATCACCGAGATAGACGGAATCACCCGTCTTGGTCCGGGCGGGCTCACTCGAGACATTCGCTTGAACGACCACTGCGCCCGCATGTTCGATCGTGACCGAGCCTGTTGCCGCCACCACCTTCCCAATCGGTTTCGAAGCCGGGGTAGCGACGGCGGGCTTGGCGGAATCGATTTGCGCTCGAGCCGCACTCGGCAAGAAATTGGCAATCGCCAAAACAAAGCCGGTCGCCAAAGCGGCTATCGTAGGTCTGCGCATGATCCCCCCTTTCTGAGAAGATCTTGTCGCTATCGGCGGCCATCGTTCGAGCCGCGAAGCGCAGCTGCATTAAATATAATTGTTGTTTAATTTTCTCGACCGGCTTAATTAAGGCCTGCGCCAGATAAATGCTACAAATTTGAATGCGTCTCGTTTTTTAATTTAATCACATTGGCGGGAGGGCGGAGCGGAAATGGCAGTCAGTCTGGCTGTCCCTGCGAAACGTCTCTCTCAAAGGCAAACTTGATTATTTCGGCGGGCACGCCTTTGGGCTGCCAGCGCCTAGGATATTTTCGTCCCTTGGCGAGGGCGCCCCGAGCAAGACCATGGCAGCACGCCGAGCCTGAATCGATCACCCAGGCGAGGTTGAACCATGTCAGTCGCGTCCGACATCCAGGTTGGTAGCGGGGCCGCCATGGCCCTGTCCGTCCAAATCATTGGCCATATCCATAAAGTGATCGGTTGCGGTACGCTCACACCAGCGAGCGGCGTCGCCACACAGGCGGTGGCTGGCGCGCCTGTCCACCGGGCTGACGTGATCGAGACCGATGCCGACGGACAGATCACACTTCGCTTCATCGACGGTACTTTGTTCAACATCGCCTGCGGCACTCACGTCGTGCTGAACGAATTCGTCTTCGACGCCGAAGGCATGTCACCGAGAGCCCTGTTCGACGTGGCTCGAGGAAGCTTCAGTTTCGTACCAGGCCGGCTGGCAGAAACCGGATCACTCCAGGTGAATACACCCATTGCAGGCATCCGCGCCCGGGGCCACGCCGGCGGCTTCGGGATGCTGACACTTGCAGCACTGACTTTCTCGGCCGCGCAAAATGCCGAAGCTGCGGATCCTGATGTCACATTCCTGGATGACGACTCCATCACCTACAAGGACCTTGCGCACGGTGCATTTGAGCTCGTGACCAAGGAGCGGATCCCACGACACATCATCGTTGAAGATCCCGGCGAGACAATCGTCCTCAAGAAGGTGGGATCCACCATCAGCGTCAACCAGGTCGCGAACACGGCCGCTCGCATGGACGAATTGCGCGCCGCTCAGCAGGATGTGCTCGCCAATCTCGCAGACCAAGGGCCACATGGATCGGGCACACCACCCTTTGTCAAATCCCAGCCGCTGCAGCCGATCAACTTCGTTCCGCCTGACGCGCCGGAGCTGCGGACTTTGCCGACTGTGTTGCCATTCGTCATCCTCGAGCCTCTAGGACGTCTACCGCCGACGCTCAGCACCGGAGCCGGGCCAGCTGAACTCGACACGGTGGTGTTTGACACATTCACTGCGGCGACAGGAACTTTCAGTGCCAGTAGCACCAACAGCAGCGACCAGCTGACCTTCGGCGTCATCGGGGCGAGCGCCGGCAATACGGTCCTGGGTGGAGTGACGTACGATCTGTCGAAGACAAGCCCCTACGGAATACTCTACGTCAACAGCACGAGCGGCGCCTATACGTTCGTGCCCGACGACGTCGCTATCAACGCGCTGAAGGCGCCCACGACCGATGGCTTCGTTATCACGGTCTCCGATGGATTCACCTCTGTCAATCAGACCTTCACGATCACCATTAACGGTGTCAATGACGCGGCAATCATCTCCGGCACCACGATCGGCTCGACTGTCGAGGCCGGTGGCATCGCCAATGGAACGCCCGGCACGCCGATTGCGACCGGCACCCTCACCGACACCGACGTCGACGATCCGCCCAATACGTTCACCGCGGTGAGCTCGCCAACAGCGAGCGCCGGTGGCTACGGCACCTTCACGATGACGGCCGGCGGGGTGTGGACCTACACTTTAGACAACGCCAAATTGGCTGTGCAGGCGCTCAATGCGGGCGAGACGCTGACCGACAGCTTTACGGTAACCACGATCGGAGGCACCGCCCAGGTGGTGACGATCACCATCCACGGCACCAGTGACGCGGCGATCATCTCCGGTGAGACGACTGGCGCAGTGATCGAGGCTGGCGGCATCGCCAATGCAAACCCCGGCACCGCCACCGCGAGTGGTACGCTCACCGATGCCGACGTCGACACCCCCGCAAATGCTTTCACGGCGGTCGGCTCGCCAACGGCGAGCGCCGCTGGCTACGGCACCTTCACCATGACGGCAGCGGGCGTGTGGACCTACACGCTCGACAATGCCAACGCTGCGGTGCAGGCTCTCAATTCCGGCGAGACGCTGACCGATACGTTCACGGTGACCACGCTGGATGGAACTGCCCAAGTGGTCACGATCACCATCCATGGCAGCAACGATGCCGCTGTCATTTCCGGGACAACGGCCGGCTCGGTGACCGAGGCCGGAGGCGTCACCAACGCGACACCCGGCACGCCGAGCGCAACAGGCACGCTCGTTGCCACCGACGTCGACAACGCATCCAATACCTTCACAACCGTGAGTTCGCCCAAGGCCAGCACGAGTGGCTATGGTACCTTCACAATAACCGCCGCCGGCGTGTGGACCTACACGCTCGACAACGCCAACGGCGCGGTGCAGTCGCTCAATGTCGGCGGCACACTTATCGACAGTTTCACTGTGACAGCCGTCGACGGCACGCCGCAGGTGGTGACGATCACCATCCACGGCGCCAACGACGCGGCCCTTATTTTCGGTACAACGACCGGCTCAGTGACCGAGGCAGGAACTTTCTCACCCGGCGCTCCCGTCGAGACCGGCACGCTCATCGACACGGACGTCGACAACGCGCCGAACACTTTCACCGCGGTCTCTTCGCCTACGTCGAGCGACGACGGATACGGCACCTTCACCATGACGGCCGCCGGCGTGTGGACTTACACCCTCGACAACAACAATAGCGTGGTTCAGGCGCTCGAGGTCGGCGACACGCTGACCGACACTTTCACGGTAACTGCCATCGATGGCACGACCCAGTCGGTGACCATCGCCATCCATGGCGCTAGTGACGCAGACCCCAACGATTTTGATAACCTGGCCACCGGATCCGTCGTGATCTCCGATCCACCCAACGTGTATGGGACGCCGGGGAGCGAAACCATCGCGGGCGGCGGCGATACAGGTCAGATCATCTACGCGGGCGCCAGCAGCGATACCGTCAATGGTACCGGCAAAGCGGACGTTCTCTATGGCGGCTCCGGTAATGACACGATCAAAGGCAACGACGGCGATGACGTCATCTACGGCGGCTCGGGCAACGATACGATCAACGGCAACAACGGCGGCGACACCATAACCGGCGGATTTGGTGCGGACCGACTCACCGGCAGCAATGGGAACGACCACTTCGCCTATTTGTTCGTGGCCGATTCCAATGCGGGCCAGTTCGACACCGTCACCGACTTCGCCTCGGGGGCCGACAAGATCGACTTGACCGCTCTTGGTGCGCTTGGGTTCGCCATCTTGGCCTTGAGCTCAACTAGCACGGCCGTGCCGGCACATACGATCGCCTGGCTCTATGACAGCACGGCAAATGAAACCATCGTGTACGTCAATGCAACGGACCAGACCCTTCACGTCGGCGATTCCGGTCTGCTCGAAATCCATTTGCAGGGGATTGCAACCATCGACGCGTCGGACTTCATCCTGGCGCCGCCGGCGGCACCTGTGATGGCGGCTGCCAGCGAACTGCTGGATCTCACCGCAACCGCGCAGAGTGACGCGACCGCCGTGGTAGCGAGCACTTCCGAGGTCTCGTCCGATTCCGGAAGCGGCGATGGCACGCCCCTCGCCGATGGGAGTTCCGCAATCCAATCAAGCGAGGCGACCTCCAGCCTGAATTGGGGCTGGGAATGGACCGAATATTCCAGCATCGCCGGTTCAGACGAGGTGCAAACGCGCGCGACCGAAACGACCAGCAGTGACGCGGCAGCTCCCTCAGCCAGCGGACTGCCTGCGATCTTGCAGCACACGGCCGCACCGACGGAGATCAGTTTTGTCTTCAACCACATGCTCGACACAGACACGACGGCTGGCAAACATGGCGCGATTTCCGGAAGCGGCCAGATGCCTGCCATCGCTGTCGCCGCGCTGAATTTTGATCATGACGCCGCCGAACCGCACGCCGGGCGCGGGCTTGCGCTGGGGAGCGATGCCGGGAATCACGGCGTCTCGCACCCGGCAAACGCCGCACAGGCGGCTGGTCATACCGGCGATCACGCGGCAGAGACGACGCTCAACCCCGACCTTCTGCAGTCATCGGCCCCTGGCGCCCACTCCTCGCTCTCAGGCAACGCGGCAGAGCAGCACGGCTCGCCCCATGGAGCGTCCGCGTCAAAGCCCGCCAATCCGCAGCAGCTCGGCGACTCGTTCCGGTTCAAGGATGACGCTTCGCAGGGTTCACAGCACAGCGCGGTGTTGGATCATGTCTCAGACGTCGCCGGTCATCACGACCACGCTGGAGCATTCCACGAGCTGGCATCCATGCCTGAGACATCCCCGCCTGACGTTGATCCAGCTTACGGAGCAGGTACAGTTCAAGGCCATGTGTTGCACGATCTGATCGTGTGACGCCCGCAAGGCGATGGCGTCTTCAGTGTTGATTGCCGGCGCCGTCCGGCGCTGAGGAATTCTCTTGATCGAGAGAAGATTCATCATCGTTGCCGTCGTCGCCCTCGGGCGGCGCTGCATGCTGATGGTTTAGCGCGGACGTCCAGGCGGAAGTCATCGCCGCTAGGAGGAGCCGGTTGACGGCCTCGATTACGCGTTCTGCTGCGGACGAGTAGTTCATGGCCTCCTCCTCCTGCGCTGCTGACTGCGAATGGCCGAAGCTTACGACGGCGCCTTGAGTGCCACTGTCCGCCACTTCACACACGCGCGCGTCAACTCACCGCAGTCTCAGAAGATGCCGGCTCCCGCAGCTGCACCCGCAACGTGCCGCCTTGACGAGTTGCCGAGCGTGCGTGCCCACAACCTTCGAGGCGTTGCGCTTCGCACGCGACTCTGAATCAGATGTGATCTCGGCGATGCGAACCGATTAATTGGCTTTGGGGGTCGTCAATGAGCGGAGAAGCCGGTTGCATTGTGTGTAGCAGGGCAAGAGCGGTCGTCGAGATCATTCCGATCGCCAGAGGATATGCCCTGAAAGTATATGAATGCTCCTGTTGCCATAGCAGGCTGCAGCTCGTGACTCGGGCCACAAAGGCCGTGGCGAACAAGCAGCAGCTCGATTCTCTTCCTCGGGTGGAGAAGCAGTTGCGTCCGCCTGTTCGCAAGGTGCAACAGGCGTTCGCGAACTAGGCACGCAGGGGTGTCCGGCTGCGCTTCAGCCGAACGACCGCGCGACACCGCAGGTTGCCAAAGCACGCTTCGCCTTGAGCGCTCAATTCGGCTTTTGCGTCGGCTTGCCGTCGATCTTGGGCAGATCTCCGGCCGAGGCGGACTGATCGCCGCCGCCATTGGCCCGGCGGGCCATCTCGACCGTCAGCTTCTCGGCGGCTTCCGGCGACATCAGCCCCATAATATCCGACATCTTTCGCGGCGCGATGGCCGAGGCGATCTCGATCAGCACGCCCATCTCCAGCCGGTCGAACACCCGCGCGGCGTCCTTGGGCTTCATGCCCTCGTACATGGTGACGAGGCCCTTCATGCGCTGGGCTTCGGCGGCTTTCTGCTCGGCCTGCGTCGCGGAGATGCGGGTTTCCACCGCCTTCATCTCCTCGACCTTGCCTTCGATACGCTTCTCGGCCGATTTGAGCAGGCTCTCGCGGATGTCGATCTCGCGCTGGCGGGCCTCGATCTCCTGGCGGCGCGCCTGCAACCGTTCGAGGATCGCGCGCTCGGAGGCCGAGACCTGCGGCTGGGCTTCGTCCACCTTGACCACGGTGCCTTCGGGCTTGGTCTCGGGCGCGGCGGGCTTGGGCGCCTCCTTCGGCGCACCATGGGTCGAGCCGGTGATGATCTCCGGGTCCTCGCGGCCGGTCGGGAAGTTCAGATTCTCCTGCGCCCAGGATTTCTTGGCCTGGTTCGGCTTGTAGTCGAACACGTAGCCGCCATTGATCACGAGGCCCGCGACCTTCAGCGTGGCGAGGCCTGCGACGGCGACCAGGACGACCGGGATGACGCGGATGTTACGAAAGGACTTCATACCCTGACTTCATGCGGCAAGGCCGTTGGATCGTCGGCGCTCGGAGAAGGCTTCGGCTGCCGCCGCTACCGCCTTCGCCGTCGATGGCTTGGCCGCGGGCGCGGCAACCGTTTCCGGACTGGTCATGGGGCGCGCGGCGATCGCGATCTTGGACAGCCGCCGCACTACGTTGTCGGCTTCGCCGAGCTGCTTGTAGAGCTGGTCCGACATCTGCGTCGCCGCGGCGAGCTGGCTGCCGAGGTTCTCGTTGACGTCGCGCACGGCCAGCTTCAGCCCGCCGATCGCACGCTCGGCGATCTCGGTCGCGGTGATCAGCTCGCCGATCACCGCCTTCAGCGAATGCTCGTCCGCCTTCAGCCGCGTCAGCCGCTTGTTGAGCATGACGCAGTAGACGATCGTCAGCATCAGCAGGATAGCCACAAGCGTCTCGATCGCCATTCCCAGGGAGTGGTTCATGGGGCCTCCATCATCTTGTTCTGCTCGTCCACCTTCTCGAACATCGCAAGTGTCGTACTTGGCTTGCGCAAGGGTTTCGTCACGCGGATCGCGACGCGGTCGCCGACCCGGCCCATCCGCCCCTCGGTCAGTGTGACGTCGCCGCACCGCACGGTGACGTTGGCGTCGGCGCGCATGTCCAGCGGCAGCGTGTCGCCGACCTTGAGCCGCATCAGCTGCTTGAGCGGGATGTCGGCCTCGTAGAGCACGGCATCGACGGCGATCTCGGCCTGCACGATCTCGGTGGCGAAATGGCCTTCCCAGACCGGGTCGCGGCCGAACTTTTCGCCCATGAACATCTGGAGCAGGACGCCCCGGATCGGCTCGATGGTCGCATAAGGCAGCAGCAGCTCGATGTTGCCGCCGCGGTCTTCCATGTCGATGCGCAGGCGCACCAGGATCGCGGCATTGGCGGGACGGCTGATCGCGGCGAAGCGCGGATTGGTCTCGAGCCGGTCGATCGTGAAGGTCACCGGCGACAGCGGCCGGAACGCCTGTTCGGCGTCGGCCAGCACCACCTCGACCAGCCGCTTGACCAGCTCGGTCTCGATCGTGGTGTAGGGCCGGCCCTCGATACGGAGCTGGCTGGTGCCGCGGCGGCCGCCGAGCAGCACGTCGATCATCGAATAGATCAGGTTGGAATCGACCGTCGCCATGCCGAAGTTTTCCCACTCCTCGGCCTTGAAGACGGTGAGGACCGCGGGCAGCGGGATCGAGTTCATGTAGTCGCCGAAGCGCACCGAGGTGATGCGGTCGAGCGAGACTTCGACGTTGTCGGAGGTGAAATTGCGCAAGCTTGTCGTCATCAACCGCACCAGGCGGTCGAAGACGATTTCGAGCATCGGCAGACGCTCGTAGGAGACCATCGCCGAATCGATGATGGCGCGAATGCCGGAATGGTCGTCTAGCGTGACGTCGCCGACGGTGAAGCCGAGGAGATTGTCGATCTCCTCCTGCGACAGCACCCGCTCGCCGGAGTTCTTGCCGCTGCCGAGATCGCGGCTGCCGTCCTCGACCATGGCCGCCCATTGCAGGGCCATGGTCTCCGACAGCTCGTTCTCGGCGGCAGCCTTCGCGGCCTCCGCGGGATCCTCGGAATCGAGCGACGCCTCCCATTGGGCGGCAATCGCATCCTGGTCCATTTGCTCGTTGCCGGCCATGCCGCTAGCCCATTGCCTTCCGCAGCGTGCTCACTGGATCACGACTTCCTTGAACAGCACCGCGCTGACCTGGACCGGGGCGACCGCCGCGTTGACGCGCTTGGTCAGCTCCTCCTTGAGGCGGAAGATGCCGGCGGACCCGTTGAGATCGGAGGGGCGCAGCTCGCGCACATAGGTCTGGAAGATGTCGGTGACGCGCGGCATCGTCGGCTTGATCGCCTCGATCTGTTTCTCTTCCTTCAGTTCCAGCACGATCTTCAGCCGCAGATATTGCACCCGCTCGCCCGGCGCGCCGGCGAGGTTGACCATGATGTCGGGGACGTCGACGAAGGACGGCGGCTTCGGCGGCGGCGCGGCCTCGGCATGATGCTCGTTGTCGCCGTGCCGGAAGAAGAAGAACCAGGTCGCAGCACCGCCGCCGAGGACGGCGAGCAGGCCGACGGCCATGATGATGAGCTTCAGCTTGTTCTTCGGAGCGGCTTCCGCGCCCTCACTGGCTGCGCCGCCTTCCGCTTCATTCTCTGCCATGGTCGCCGCGCCCGGATCTCTAAAAGGGGTCGAAAGAGCGAAGCCTTGAGACAGTGACGCGATACAAATGCCCGGCGAAGTGCGCTCCTCTTCACGGCAAACGCTACGGTAATAATGGTTAACGGAATCTTTCGATTGGGCTTTCACTAGGAAAAATCTGCCGGGCAGACATGGCTAACAGAACCTTTCTGCCGCCCTCACGCGCCCATCAAAAACGGGCAAGTCACTGAAATAACGCAATTTTCTGACTTGGCACAGCTTTCGCTGAGAGAGGGCCGAGACCGAACGGTTTGGGAGAACCTGACGGTCTCGTTCACGGGGTCCGCCAAGGCGCTTGGGAGAGCGAAATGGCAGATCCACTCAGGGGAGATTTCCGATGCAGAACGCGCTTCTGATCGGCCTGTCACGGCAGATGACGTTGGAACGGCAGATGGATGTCATCGCCAACAACGTCGCCAATGCCAACACCAACGGCTTCAAGGCCGACCATTCGCTGTTCGAGGAGTTTCTCAACTCGAACGCGCGTGAAGACAATTTCATCGGCGCGGACCGCCGTGTCTCCTATGTGCAGGACCGCGGCACCTACCGCGACATCGGCCAGGGGCCGATGGAGCCGACCAGCAACCCGCTCGACATGGCGATCGACGGCAACGCCTATTTCGCGGTGCAGGCCAATGGCGGCGAGCTCTTCACCCGCGACGGCAAATTCTCGCTCAACAGCACCGGCCAGCTCGTCACCTCGGACGGCAATCTGGTGCTCGGCACCGGCGGCCCGATCACCTTCCAGCCGACCGACCACGACATCAACGTCGCCCCCGACGGCACCATCACGGTGCTCGAGGGCACCGCCAAGACCGACTCGATCCGCGGCAAGATCCGCATGGCCTCGTTCGACGACCCGACCAAGCTGACCAAGCTCGGCGCCAATCTCTATGCCGCCGGCTCCGCCACCCAGCAGACCGACGCCAAGTCCAGCGTGCGCCAGGGCTATGTCGAGAAATCGAACGTGAACTCGGTCGGCGAGATGACCCGCATGGTCGAAGTCATGCGCAGCTACACCGCCATCGCCAACCTGCTCCAGCAGCAGAGTGACCTCCACAAATCGGCGATCGAGAAGCTCGCCGACGTTCCGGCCTGATTGAGGGAGAACTGACATGCAGGCGCTTCACACCGCAGCGACCGGAATGGCGGCACAGGAACTCAACGTTCAGGTGATCTCCAACAACATCGCCAACCTGCGCACCACCGGCTTCAAGAAGCAGACCGCGGCGTTCCAGGACCTGATCTACGAGCACGTGCGCCGCGTCGGCGCGCAGGCCTCGGACCAGGGCACCATCCTGCCCGTCGGCGTCGACATCGGCGGCGGCGTCAAGACCGTCGGTACGCCGCGCAGCATGACGCAGGGCACGCTGTCGCAGACCGGCAACGATCTCGACCTCGCGGTCTCCGGCGACGGCTTCTTCAAGATCCTGATGCCCGACGGCACCTACCAGTACACCCGCGACGGCACCTTCCAGATGGACAATCAGGGCCGCATCGTCACCGCGCAGGGCAACCCGGTGCAGCCGACCATCACGATTCCGAACAACGCATCGGGCCTGTCCGTCAATGAGCAGGGCCAGGTCTCGGTGACGCTGCCGGGCTCCTCGACCTCGACCATCCAGGGCCAGATCGGCCTGACCCGCTTCATCAACAAGGCGGGCCTGCAGCCCGTCGGCAGCAATCAGTTCACCGAGACGCCCTCCTCCGGTCCGCCCCAGGACGGCACGGCCACGGCCGAAGGTTACGGCAAGATCTCGCAAGGCAGCCTCGAGCAGGCCAATGTCGACGTCGTCTCGGAGATGAGCGACCTCATCGCCGCCCAGCGCGCTTACGAGATGAACGCCAAGGTGATCAGCGCCGCCGACCAGATGATGCAATCGACCACGGCGCTGTTCCGCTGAGGTGATGACGATGATCCGCGCCACCCTCGCCACGATCTCCGTCCTTCTCGCGCTGGCCCTGCCGGCAGCGGCCGCCGACGATTTCATCGCCTCGCCGACGCTGCGCGCGAGCGTCACCGTGACCTCGGACGTGGTGCGGGTCGGCGATCTCATCGACAATGCCGGATCGGCCGCGCTGATCCCGGTCTATCGCTCGCCCGATCTCGGCACCACCGGCGCGCTGCCAGTCGCCCAGGTGCTGTCGGTGCTCCGTGCCAAGCAGGTGATCGGCGTGATGACCGGCGACATCAAGGAAGTCCAGGTCACCCGCCTCGCCCGCACGCTCGCGAGCAAGGACCTCGAAACCGCGGTCTCTGCGGCGCTCGAACGCCGCTTCGGCCTCGGGGATGCCGCCAACATCACCATCACGTTCGACCGCGGCGTCGCCGAGATGCGCCTGGACGCCTCCAACAGCGGCGCGCTGCAGCCGGTCGCGACCCGCTATGACGCCCGCAGCGGCCGTTTCGACATCGCCTTCGAGATTGCCAACGACAACAATCCGGCCCCGACCAAGCTCCGCTTCACCGGCACCGCGATCGAGACGGTGGAAGTGGCCGTGCTGACGCGCGACATCGACCGTACCGATCTCCTGAAGTCCTCCGACGTCTCGCTGGAGCGCCGGCCGAAGGCCGAGGTTACCGGCGAGCCCGCCTCGCGCGAACGCAGCGTCGGCATGCAGTTGCGCCGGCCGATGCGGGCCGGCACGCCGCTCCGTGCCGCCGACATCGTCAAACCCGACTTCGTGGTGCGCGATCAGGCCGTCACCATCATCTACCAGGTGCCCGGCGTCTATCTCACCACGCGCGGCAAGGCGATCGAGAGCGGCGCCGAGGGCGACACCGTCAGCGTGATCAACCTGCAATCCAAGCGCACGCTGACCGGTGTCGTCACCGGCCGCGGCCAGGTGACGATCCAGGGTGCGAGCCAGTCCGCACCGATGGCGCCCGCGGTCGAGCAGACCTCCTCGCTCCAGCGCGAAGCGCCCGCTCCCATCGACACTGCAGCCATCGTCCGGAGCCTGGTCCAGGCTCCTGCCTCGCCGGCTCAAGTCGCACAAGCACAGATTCCGCAAGTTCGCGCCTCGCAAGCTCCAGCCAAGTCAGAGTAAGTCATGTCCTCGTTCAGTTCGGCTTCCCGCCTTCGTCGCATCGCGATCTCTACCCTGCTGCTGGCCTCTTGCGCGCTGGGCGGCTGCTCCTCGATCGACCGTCTGTCGCAGATCGGCGAGCAGCCGAAGCTGTCGGCGATCGACAATCCGACGGCGCAGCCGGGCTACAAGCCGGTGCAGATGCCGATGCCGAAGCCGGAAGTCGCCTCCTACAATCCGAACTCGCTGTGGCGCAACGGCAGCCGCGCCTTCTTCAAGGACCAGCGTGCCCGCCAGGTCGGCGACCTCCTGACCGTGACCGTGAACATCACCGACAAGGCCAACCTCTCCAACGAAACCCAGCGCAGCCGCACCAATTCGGAAGACTCAGGCATCACCGACTTCATCGGCGCGAAGACGCTGGGCGCCCAGGCGCAGAAGGTGCTGCCCGGCCGCATCCTCACCGCCGACTCCACCGCGTCCAGCGACGGCAAGGGCTCGGTCAACCGCCAGGAGGCGTTGCAGACCAACGTCGCCGCCGTGGTCACGCAAGTCCTGCCGAACGGCAACCTCGTGGTCGAAGGCAAGCAGGAGATCCGCGTCAACTACGAGATCCGCGAGCTCATCGTCGCCGGCATCGTCCGTCCCGAAGACATCCAGAGCGACAACACCATCGATTCCACCAAGATCGCGCAGGCCCGCATCGCCTATGGCGGCCGCGGCCAGATCATGGACGTGCAGCAGCCGCGCTACGGCCAGCAAGTCATGGATGTGCTGCTGCCCTTCTAAGCTTCTCCCGAGCTCCCACATCGTGTTCGCGAACCTAGGCGCGAACGACGGTGTACGACGCGGCCCTCGCTAGCTCCCCTGGCGAGGGCCGCATGTATTTTGGCGTCGCGGCTGCAAAGCCCGCCAGTTGACGCTCTCAAACGCCGCGCCAACCTCCGTCATTGCGAGAGCGCCGAAGCGCCCCGCCCCTCACGTAAACTCCGCCTCCACCGCCCCCAAGCCCTCCAGTTCCATCCGCACCTTGTCGCCGGCCTTCAGCCACAGCGTCTTGACCAGGCTGCCGGTGAGCACGAGCTGTCCCGCGTGAAGACCCTTGCCTTCGGCGGCGAGATGGTTGGCGAGCCAGGCCAGCGCGTTGTGGGGGTGGCCGAGCACGTCGGCGCCGGTGCCGTGGCTGACCTCCTCGCCGTTGAGGATGGCGCGGCCCTTGACAGCCTTCAGGTCCGGAACCGACGAGCGCGGAACCGCCGGGGCCAGCACGCAGCCGGCCGCGAAAAAATCGTCCGCGATCAGCGTCGGCGCGCCCATCGTCTCCCACTTCACGTAGCGGTCGTCGACGATCTCTATCGCGGGATGATAGGCCTCGACCGCCTCGCCGACCCATTCGGCCGTGAACGGCGCCTCGCCGGCGGCGAGGTCGCGCTTCAGGCGAACCGCGATCTCGCATTCGACACCGACCCGGACATATTTGGAGGCGGCAAGCCTGGCGCCGCTGTCATGCACGCCCTTCTGGAACACGCCGCCGGCGCAGGGATGCGGGATGCCGATATAGTCCTGCATCACCTGGCTGGTGCAGCCGATCTTGTAGCCGACCAGCGGCCCGGCATGCGGAAGCAGCAGGTCGTGCAGCGTGCGCTGGACCTGATAGCCCTCGGCTTCATCAATGGGCGGACGTTCCAGCACCGCGAGCGGCGCATGGTTGCGGCGCGCCAGCGCGATCGCCTTTGCGGCTTCGAGAATCTTGTCCATCGGCGCCGCCTCCCACGCTACGCAGTCGCAGGCCGTACTTCAGCATCCCCGCTCCGGCCTGACAAGCGCGCCCGGCCGGGGATTACGGTGCCTCGCCCGCGTTTAAGGAAATATTGAGCTGGTGGAGGCTCTATGGAGGCAGGCGCCTCGCAGGTCCCGCAAACAGCGCAAAAGGCATGATTGCAGCGATGCTTCATGCAGCTGGATCAGCGCTTCAACTCCCGAGTCGATCTCGTTGAAGCGACTCGCAAAATCTCCCGCACCTGAAGTGAAGGCTGTTTCTCATCCGAACTCACGTGAGCTCGGAGGAATCGAGTCTAGCCCGTTGATCGCGATTCACTTTTCGCGCTTGCGCTCGCGCGCCGAGGCACCCGTCTGCAAGCGACAGGCAAAATGCTGATCACGACGCGAAACGGCGCCTTGCGTCCAAAAACAAAGAGCCGCATCTCTGCGGCTCGGACTCTATTCGTCGCGATAGACCTTCTCGCGTTTCTCGTGGCGCTCCTGCGCCTCCACCGAGAGCGTCGCGATGGGCCGGGCCTCGAGCCGCTTCAACGAGATCGGCTCGCCGGTGTCCTCGCAATAGCCGTAGGTGTTGTCCTCGATACGCTGGAGCGCGGCGTCGATCTTGGCGATCAACTTGCGCTGGCGGTCGCGGGCACGGAGTTCGATGGCACGGTCGGTTTCGGACGATGCCCGATCGGCGAGATCGGGGTGGTTCACGTTCTCCTCCTGCAAGGCTTGCAGGGTGAGCTTGGACTCTTTGAGGATCTCATCCTTCCAGGCAAGGAGCTTCAAACGGAAGTACTCCTTCTGCCGGTCGTTCATGAAAGGCTCTTTTTCGGTCGGTCGGTAGTTTTTCAACTTTTCCAAGGGCGGCCTATCTGTCTAAGCAACGACTCGCAACGGAAACGATGTCCGTTGAGCGGGGCGTTATATAGCGGCCTCCTGTGACAGACAATGTTTCCCTCACCGCCCGATCGGCGCCCCCAAGCCCTTGCACAGGAAGGTTTATCCTGGAGGGACCGGGGGCGGCCGAAGGCCTAGTAGCCGACCGTGAAGCGCTGCCTCAGATGGGCCGGGCGCTCGATCTCGTCGGCAAGCGCAATGGCGTAGTCAGCGAAGCTGATCCAGCTCTTGCCGTTCGCATCTGCGAGAAGCTGATCGGTGCCGAGCCGGAACTTGCCGGTGCGTTCCCCCTCGACGAACAGCGCAGACGGCGAAATGAAGGTCCAGTTCAGCTCCTTTTCCTGCCGCAACAGGTCGAGGAAGGCCGAGCCTGCTTCCGCTTCGGCCTTGTATTGGGCCGGAAAATTGGGAGTGGTGACCAGCTTCACGCCGGGCGCCACCTCGAGGCTGCCGGCGCCGCCGACGACGAGGTAGCGACCGACCTTGGCGTCCTTCGCCGCGCCGATCAGCTTGAGCGCGTCGCTGGTCAGGAAGTGCACGGAACTCACGGCGACGTCGTGCCCGGCCCACAGCTTGGCAAGGCCCGCCTGGTCGAGCACGTCTCCCTTGGTCGGCGTAACGTTCGGCAGGGCTGCGATCTTCTCCGGGTTCCGGGCGATGGCCGTGACCGCGTGGCCGCGGCGCGACAGTTCCTTGGTGATCTCCGACCCGGCCCGGCCCGAAGCGCCGGCGACTGCGATTTTCATTGGAAGGCTCCTTTGCTACAATGGTAACTAATGGAGACTAGATAACGAAAAGAATGCTGGTGTTAAGAGAGCACTTTGTGCTTACCTGATTACACGAGGGTAACCCCATGCGTACCGTAAGCGACGAGAACGGATTCCTAGGCCCGACCATGAAACCCGACGTCTATGCAGCGAACTGCCCTACCCGCCAGATTCTGGATCGCGTCGGCGACAAATGGGCGGTGCTGATCCTCCTGCTGTTGCGCGAGGAGGCGATGCGCTTCAATCAGTTGCGCCGCACGATCGAAGGCATTTCGCAGAAGATGTTGAGCCAGGTTCTCAAATCGCTCGAACGCGACGGGCTGATCAAGCGTCATGCCATCGCGACCGTGCCTGTCACGGTGCAATATTCGATCACGCAGCTCGGACTGACGCTCGCCAGCGCGGTCGATCCGCTGCGCGATTGGGCCGAGCAGAATCTGAAAGACGTTCTCGCCGCCCAGCGCCGCTACGACACGCAGCAGAAGGAGGAAGCGGCGTAATGGGTGCAACGAAGATCCACTAATTTAGCAGTCCCGTCATCCTGAGGTGCGAGCGGCGCGGTGCGCAGCAACGCGCAGGGAGCCTCGAAGGATGTACGGCCGAGATGCATCAGCCGGGCCCGCCCTTCGAGGCCTCCGCTTCGCTCCGGCGCCTCAGGGTGACGGATGACTCTTAAGCCTGCCCGGCCTTGGCGAGTTCGACCTCGACGCGCAGCTCGATCTCGGAGAGCAGGGAATCGAGACCGGGATCGCCCGAGGACGATTTCAGGTTCGCCGCAGCATCCCGCAGCCGCATCACGGTCGAGGCATCGAGATTGCCGGACAACAGACCCATCTTGAGATCGTCGAGCACGTCGAGCGCGGTCCTGCCGCGGGCCACCGAGCGCTTGCGGCGCTCGACCGGATCCTCCTCGACACCTTGCAGGGCCAGCAGCCCGTCGATGTTGGCGGCGGCCTTCGGTGCGGCTGCGCTCCGCGTCTCCTGTGCCGACGAGGCGTCGGGCAGCACGAAGGTGCCGGAGCCCGTTCGCCTGGCCTGGCTGGCCGGCGCTCCAAGCGTGGTGCCGTTCGGTCCGTAGATGCGCATCGGAGGGAATCCGGGTGATCGATGCCCTCACCTTCGCCGCCTTATGGTTAACGGGGCGTAAACAGCCCGGCAAAATCTGCCGACGGGCGGCAGTTTCGCTCCTCAGGGCGAATGACCGCTGACATTGGTCGAAACAGATTTATTCAACCTATTCAGCCACCTACCCTCGCTGCCCCGGTTGGCACAGCACTGGCAAGGACAGCGCCGGACCAGCTCGTCATGGGAGTGTCGTGCAGGTCTTTCCGATTTGAGGGGCCTTTTCAGGAGGCTTGGGGAGCAGAGATGCCAGGCGTTCGTTGGGTGAGGATTGTTGGGGTGGCCTGCGCGGCGCTGTCGGCGCTGGCGCTGTCGGTCGCGCCGGCGGCTGCGACCTCGCGCATCAAGGATCTCGCCAACATCGAGGGCGTGCGGCAGAACCAGCTCATCGGCTACGGCCTCGTCGTCGGCCTCAACGGCACCGGCGACACCCTCAACAACATCCCCTTCACCAAGCAGTCGCTGCAGGCGATGCTCGAGCGAATGGGCGTCAACATCCGCGGCGCCACCATCCGCACCGGCAACGTCGCCGCCGTGATGGTCACCGGCAATCTGCCGGCCTTCGCCACCCAGGGCACGCGCATGGACGTCACCGTCTCGGCGCTCGGCGATGCCAAGAACCTCCAGGGCGGCACCCTGCTCGTCACCCCCCTGCTCGGCGCCGACGGCAACGTCTACGCAGTGGCGCAGGGCTCGCTCGCAATCTCCGGCTTCCAGGCCGAGGGCGAAGCGGCCAAGATCGTGCGCGGCGTTCCGACCGTGGGACGCATCGCCAACGGCGCCATCATCGAGCGCGAGATCGAGTTCGCGCTCAACCGGCTGCCGAATGTGCGCCTGGCGCTGCGCAATGCCGATTTCACCACGGCCAAGCGGATCGCGGCCGCGGTCAACGACTATCTCGGCGTCAAGACCGCCGAGCCGATCGACCCCTCCACGGTGCAGCTTTCGATCCCGCCGGAGTTCAAGGGCAACGTCGTCGCCTTTCTCACCGAGATCGAGCAGCTCCAGGTCGATCCCGATCTCGCCGCCAAGATCATCATCGACGAGCGCAGCGGCATCATCGTGATGGGCCGCGACGTGCGCGTCGCCACCGTCGCGGTGGCGCAGGGCAACCTCACCGTCACCATCTCCGAGAGCCCGCAGGTGAGCCAGCCCAACCCGTTGTCGCGCGGCCGTACCGTGGTCGCGCCGCGCAGCAGTGTCACCGTCACCGAGGACGGCAAGAAGCTCGCACTCGTCAAGGACGGCGTCTCGCTCCAGCAGCTCGTCGACGGCCTCAACGGCCTCGGCATCGGCCCGCGCGACATGATCAGCATTCTCCAGGCGATCAAGGCGGCTGGCGCGATCGAAGCCGACATCGAGGTGATGTGATGCAGAGCGGCACGATCAACACCTCGCGCCTCGCCACCTCCTCGTCCTTTTCGGTGGAAAGCCGCAACGGCAGGCCGGACTTCGAGCTGGCGAGCGCCCTGCAAAAGGTCCCGCCGAAGCAGCAGGCCAGGGCGCAGAAGACCGCCACCGACTTCGAGGCGATGTTTCTCAACAGCATGTTCTCGCAGATGACCTCGGGCCTGAAGGGCGAAGGCCCGTTCGGCGACACGCCCGGCACCGGCGTGTGGCGCTCGATGCTGACCGAGCAATATTCCAAGAACTTCGCCAAGGCCGGCGGCGTCGGCGTCGCCACCGAAGTCTACCGCACCCTCATCCTGCAGCAGGCGAAAACGATCCGCACGGCATAAGGTCAAACGAGATGAACCAGTTCAACGCCTCACGTCAGCCGATGCAAGCCCAGCGTCCGAACACCGCGCCGGGCGGCGCCGGGGCGCGCAAGCTCGCCGAGGACCTGATGGATGCGATGAGCGCCCTGCTCGGACTTATCGAGCGCGAGACCGAGCTCGTTCGCGCCGGCAAGGTCCGCGAGGCAATGATGCTCGAGAGCAAGAAGCAGGAGCTGTCGCGAAACTACGTCGGCGCCGTCAGCCAGTTGAAGGCGAACCAGCCTCAACTCGCGAAATCCGCGCCGGAGCTGCTTTCGACGCTGCATCGCCACCACGACGCGTTCCGCGCCATGCTCCAGGTCAATCTCACCGTGCTCGCGACCGCGCACGCGGTCTCCGAAAGCGTCGTGCGCGGCGTCAATGCCGAGATCCAGAAGCGCAACGTGCCGAACACCTATACGGCCGCGGGCCGTCGCGCGGCACCAGGTCCGCGCCACATCACCCCGCTCGCGGTCAGCCGCTCGCTCTGAGCGCACACGAAAACTAGAGACGATTTTACGAAAAACCGCGCGACGATATCGTCGCGCGGTTAGGTACGTTTCCTTACCGGGTCTTCAGTCCTGGTGTTCCATGGTTGCGTTATGAGAGGGGTTGGGATTTGACTCACGTAAGGCAACCAGGAGGCTGCCATGAGTACAGATTTCAGCATCAGGCCGGTGGGGATCCCGGCCCCCGTGCAGATCGTAGCGACGTCCAACGTGGCGGCGAACGAGGCCGTGCAAACTGATCTTCCGGTGAGCCAGACGGTCGCCGCGGCGGATACGAGCGCGCCCGTGCGCAATGATCTGCCGAACCGCGAGAACGTCTCGCGCCAGGTCGTGTTCGACCAGGCCGCCGCGTCCTTCGTCTTTCAGGTCGTCAACGACAGGACCGACGCAGTGGTCAACCAGTTCCCCGACGAAGCGATGCTGCGCCGGCGAGCCTATTTCCATGCATTGGATATGAAGTCCGAGCCCTCGCGGCCGCTCAGCACGGACGTCAGCGCCTGACGATCACGATCGAGATTGCGGGATCGACGTTCTTGCTCCGCGCCTGACCGGCACCGGTCGGCGCGAAAGTCGTATTGCCGAAGCAAAACGACAAGCCGTGATCAGCACCTGCCCGTCACGGGCGTCCGGACAGACCAGCAGCGATGTTGCGATTGATCTCGATCAGCGGACGGAAGTGATCGAACTGCGGGCTCATTTGAAGCGCGGCGGTCTGGCTCAGCACGAACACGCTGATGTTGGCGATCTTCTGCCGCACGTCGATCGGCTGCGGATTGTTGTCGCGCATCGCCTCGCTCAAGAAGATGGTCCAGAGCTTGCGGTTGAACATCAGGGCCTGCATGGTCTGCTCGCTGAGCGGATCGGCGTTGTTCACGGCGTCCTGGAGCTTGTTCGCGGCCTTGAGCAGGGTCTGCGCCTCGATGTCGCGAGGAGATGCGGTGGTGGTTGCAACACGCGCATAAGCCGAGGCAGCGGAATTCGACATCAATCACACCCTGGAGGTTACCTAGCGCGTTGTAAGCGCTTAAGGATTTCTTTCCCAACCCTAGGCAGCACCGCTTAAGATTTGCTTACGTGTGTGCTTGGAAGCACTCCGGATAATTACGGGTCGCGGAGCTCTTCGTCAGCGCAACGCTAGATCCACGCACGCACGATGTAAACGCGCTTCGCGCGATGCGTGCTGATCTCAGCTAATCTTGTCTTAGCGATCTCCCTCAAAAGAACGGCGGAGCGTTAGCCCCGCCGCGATATATCGTGTGGCGATCTTGCGCTGAGAAATTAGCGGAGCAGCTGCAGCACGCTCTGCTGCGACTGGTTCGCCAGCGACAGCGCGGAGACCGCGATCGACTGGCGGGTCGACAGTGCCTGGCTGTTCGCCGCTTCCTCGTTGGTGTCGGCGAGCGTCAGGTTGGACGAGCCGGTCTGCAGCACGTTGATCAGGTTCTTGGAGAAGTCCTGACGCACCTGCACGATCGAGAGGTTCGAACCGAGCGAGGAGCCTTCCGAGCGCAACCTGCTCGAGGCGGCATTCAGGCTGGCCAGCACCTTGTTGGTGGCGCCGTTGTCGATGAAGTCCGTGCCGGGAACGAGATTGCTGAGACCGAGACCCGCCGCGTTGAACACGACGCCGTTGATGCCGAGCGTCGAGCTGCCGGTCTCGTTGAAAACCAGCTTCAGCGTGTCGCCGTTGAGCAGGTTGATGCCGTTGAAGGACGAGTCCTGCGACGTCGTGTCGATCTGCGCCAGGATGTTGTTGAACTGGCTGACCAGGCTCGAACGCGCCGTCTGCGCGACGGGGTCCTGAACCGGGGGCTGTGCGGTGGTAAAGGCGAGCACGCCGGTGAGCGTACCACCGACCGCGCCGCCCGCGGCAGTCGAACCGAGGGTCGAGGACGCGTATTCGTTGACGGTGGTCACCGTCAGCACGCCGTTGGCGTCGATCGTCGCCGTCAGGTGGTTCGCCTGCAGCTGCACATTGAGCTGATCGAGCGTCTTGACGGTGCCGTTGGTGCCGTCGCCGAAGGTGACGTTCACCGGCGTACCGCCGTTGAAGGACGAGAAGGTCAGGGTCTTGCCGCTGACACCGCCAACACCGGAGGTGCGCGCCGCGGTGAAGGCGGTCGCCGTTCCCGTGTTGCCGCTGAGGCCGAATGCGCTGAGTGCATTGCCGGTGCCAGTGATCGACAGGTCGGCATTGATGCCGGTTGAGAGCGCAAGCTGGCCGCTGCTGTTGACCGACGACGGGATCTGACCCGCGGTGGGCGTCAAGGTCGCCGCGCCGTTGAAGAGGCTCGCGGTCTTGACGCCGGTGGCAAGATCGACCGCGTTGAGCAGGTCGGTCAGCGTCGCGCTCTGGATGTAGACGGTCGAGTTGCCGTTGCCGTCGGTGACGATGTTGCCGCTGACGCCATACCCGGTGGCCACGCTCGCCGCAGATTGCGGCGTCTGCGCGTTCTTGAAGGTGATGGTATGACCGTCGATGTTCAGGGTTGAGCCGTCCTGAACGAGAGTGCCCAGCGAGCCGGCGGTGGTCGATCGGGCCGCGGTCACGCTCGCATTGCCTGCGCCGGTCGCCGCGGTCAGACCGAGCTTGTTGAGGAAGTCGGCCTTGCCCGTCACGCTCAGATCGGAGCCAGTCGAGCTCTTCAGCGTGACCAGGCCGCCGCCCGAGATGGACGATGCGGTCTGAAGCGTGCCGACGGGTCCGGCCGAACCGCTGACCGCGATGGTGGCCGCGCTCGCGCTGATCGTGGCGGTCTTGACGCCGCTGGCGAGGTCGATGGCAGTGAGTACGTCGTTGATGGTCGCCCCGGGCGCAGCCGCCGTTCCCTCATAGACGATCGAATTGCCATTGCCGTCGGTGGCGATGTGTCCGCTGGCGTCGAGACCCCAGCCGGTCGGCTGCGTGCTCGGAGCGGCGCCGGTGCGGAAGGTGATGGTCTTGCCGTTCACGGTCAGCGTGTCGCCATCGGCGGGCGCGGCCCCGAACGTGGTGGACGCGGTGGTGCCGACCAATGTCGCGGTGCCGGATAGCGCGGTGGTGCCGTCGG
>NZ_JALBHA010000519.1:0-4332 GCF_023006445.1 Bradyrhizobium sp. SHOUNA76 | reverse complement strand
GTCCGCCGCGCCTATGTGCGCAGTGTTGCCGGCAACGAGATGGTGGCGCTGCTGACGGACGCGAAGGCGACCGCGGAATCCACCGCGCAGCTTGCGGTCAAGCTCGGCGAGACCGGCTCGATCAACAAGCTCGACCAGGCCCGCGAGCAGGTGTTTTACGCCGAAACCACCGCCGACCTCGCCACCGCACGGCAGAGCACAGCGAGCGCACGCGAAAGGCTCGCGCGCCTGATGGGCCTGTGGGACGGCGGCCTCGACTTCCGTCTTCCCAATCAACTGCCGCCGCTGCCGCGCCGGCCGCAGGGACTGCCCTCGATCGAAGCCGACGCCGTGGCCCATCGCATCGACCTGCAGATCGCACGGCTGGAGCTGAATGCGCTGGCGAAGGCGCTGAATCTGACCGAAGCGACGCGCTTCGTCACCCTGCTCGATCTCGCCGGCATCTCCCGTCGCACCCAGGATCCGGAAGGTGCCCCGTTCCGCGAGCGCGGCTTCGACGTCCAATTCCAGATCCCGATCTTCGATGGCGGCGAGGTGCGGGTGCGGCAGGCGGCGGAGACCTACAATCTCGCCTTCAACCGCCTCACCGAGCGCGCCGTCAACGTGCGCTCCGAGGCGCGCGATGCTTATCGCGTCTATCGCTCGACCTTCGATATCGCCAGCCACTACCAGCGCGAGATCATCCCCTTGCGCAAGATCATCACCGAGGAGATGCAGCTGCGCTTCTCCAGCATGCAGGTCGACATTTTCGCGCTGCTCACCGAGGCACGGCAGCGCCTGGCATCGCTGCGCGGTGCGATCGAGGCCCGGCAAAGCTTTTTCCTCGCCCAGTCCGACTTGCAGACCGCCGTCAATGGCGGCGGCACGCCTGCCGCCGGCGGCGACACGTCAACCACCATCGCCGCGGCAGCACCTGCCGATGCTGGCGGCCACTGAGATGGAGACCAAAATGTTTTCGCGCCGAGGATTTTTAGGCAGCGCCGCGCTGGCCAGCGCGTCGGTCGTCAGCGGCCGCGTGCAGGCCGCGTCGATTCCGGAAGCTGCGCATATGGACAAGGTGGTGATGCAGCCGCCGCTGCATCCCATTGCCGGCCCCGATTATCGTCCCGTGGTGACGCTGAACGGCTGGTCGCTGCCGTTCCGGATGAATGGCGACTGGAAGGAATTCCATCTCGTCGCCGAGCCCGTGGTGCGCGAATTCGCCGAGGGCATGAAGGTGAATCTGTGGGGCTACAACGGCCAGTCGCCGGGCCCGACGATCGAGGCGGTCGAAGGCGACAAGGTCCGAATCTTCGTCACCAACAGACTGCCCGAATACACCACCGTACACTGGCACGGCATGATCATCCCGAGCGGCATGGACGGCGTCGGCGGACTGACCCAGCCGCACATCCAGCCCGGCAAGACCTTCGTCTACGAGTTCGAGATGAAGAAGAGCGGGACCTTCATGTACCACCCGCATTCCGACGAGATGGTGCAGATGGCGATGGGCATGATGGGCATGGTCGTCGTGCATCCGCGCGATCCAAACTTCCGTCCCGTCGACCGCGACTTCGTCTTCGTGATGAGCACTTATCGCGTCGACCCCGGCACCTATCTGCCGCACGTCAACGAGATGACCGATTTCAACATGTGGACCTGGAATGCGCGGGTGTTTCCCGGCATCGATCCCTTGCCGGTCCGGCTCGGCGACAAGGTGCGCGTGCGCATCGGCAATCTCAGCATGACCAACCATCCGATCCATCTGCACGGCCACAGTTTTGCGGTGACCTGCACCGACGGCGGCTGGATTCCCGAGAGCGCGCAATATCCGGAAACGACGACCGATGTGCCGGTCGGCGCGGTCAGGGTGTTCGACGTGCTTGCCGACAATCCCGGTGACTGGGCGTTTCATTGCCACAAGTCGCATCACACCATGAACGCGATGGGACACGATGTGCGCAACCTGATCGGCGTGTCGCGCAAGGATCTCGCCAAGGCCGTCGGCAAGCTCGCGCCTGACGGCATGGCGATGGGCTCGACCGGCATGGCGATGGGCAACATGGAGATGCCGACGCCCGACAACACGCTGCCGATGATGACCGGCACCGGCCAGTTCGGGCCGATCGAGATGGGCGGCATGTTCACGGTGATGAAGATCCGCGAAGACCTCGCGCGCGACGATTACCGCGACCCCGGCCCGTACAAATTCCCGCAAGGCACCGTCGCCTACGAGGTGGCGGCGCCGGCCGCAGAGCCGGCCCGGCAGAAACCGGGCAGCCCGCCGATGAAGCACAAGATGTGAGCGTTTCGATGAACCACCAACTGGAGACCACGATGAAGACCACGATCAAACTCGGCCTCGCGCTGGCTGCGCTGTCGACTGCGCCGGCCTTTGCCCACGACCAGCATGGGCACGGCAACTTTTCGGCCGGCGAGCCCGGCAATCCCAAGAAACCCGCACGCACGATCGAGATCTTGCTGAACGAGATGGACTACACACCCGCCAGGATCGAGGTCAAACGCGGCGAGCAGGTCCGCTTCGTGCTGCGCAATGTCGGCAAGGAGGACCACGAATTCCTGCTCGCCACCACCAAGGAGAATCTCACGCATGCCGTGGAGATGAAGAAGCATCCGCACATGGAGCATGACGACCCCAACGGCGTGCGCCTCGCCCCGAGCAAGACGGCCGAGATCCTCTGGAAATTCAGCAAGCCCGGCACGTTCGAATATTCGTGCCTGATCCCCGACCACCGCGACAACGGCATGGTCGGCCACGTCACCGTCAAATAAGCAATGGAGTCTCCCATGAACCGCATCATCCGTATCACTGCCGCGCTGGCACTGACGTTGAGCGTTACCACTGGAGCCTTGGCGGCCGCGGCAGCCTCGATCAACGGCGAGGTCAAGAAGATCGACGAGGGCGCGGGCAAGATCACGCTCAAGCACGGACCGGCGAAGAGCCTCGGCATGGAGGAGCCCATGACCATGGTCTACCGCGTCAAGGATCCCGCGATGCTGAAGCAGGTGAAGGTCGGCGACAAGGTGACCTTCGAGGCCGAGGAGGCGGCGTCGGGGTACACGGTGACCAAGATGGACAAGGCGAGGTAGTCCACTGTCATTCCGGGGCGCGCCCCTTGGCGCGAACCCCGGAATGACGGGCTAAATCGCCCGCCCCGCCCTCCGCCCACCCCCGCGTTAACCCTTTGCTAACCATACACCCGGCAAGAATTGCCGAGTGAAGTCGAGTGTCGTCAGCCGCGTAAAACGGGAGGAACCCCGTGGACGCCAGTGCGGTGCCTCACTTTCGGAACGGCGGCCCTTCGGCCGCCGCACAGACGTTTGGGGCGCGCGGACGGCAGTCGCGCGGGGAGGCAGCTACCATGGTCGACGTCACCGCGGGACAGGGCGTAGGCACCGCAAGGCCCGGCATCCCCTCCCTCAACGAGATCGTCACCATCCTCAAGCGCGGCGACATCGCGCTGGCGCTGGGCGTGCTCACCATCCTGGTGGTGCTGATCCTGCCCCTGCCCGCGCTCGTGCTGGACCTGTTCCTGGCGATCTCGATCACGCTCTCGATCTTGATCCTGATGACGTCGCTGTTCATCCAGACGCCTTTGGAATTCTCGGCCTTCCCGACCGTCCTCTTGATCTCGACCATGCTGCGCCTGTCGCTCAACATGGCCTCGACCCGCCTGATCCTGTCGCACGGGCACGAGGGCACGGCCGCCGCCGGTCACGTCATCGAAGCCTTCGGCAGCTTCGTGATGGGCGGCAATTTCGTCATCGGCATCATCGTCTTCGCGATCCTGATCATCGTCAATTTCGTCGTCATCACCAAGGGTTCGGGCCGCATCGCCGAAGTCGCCGCCCGCTTCCACCTCGACGCCATGCCCGGCAAGCAGATGGCGATCGACGCCGACCTCGGCGCCGGCCTGATCGACGAGAAGGTCGCCAAGGAGCGGCGCAAGGAGCTGGAGGACGAGAGCGGCTTCTTCGGCGCCATGGACGGTGCTTCCAAATTCGTCCGGGGCGATGCCATCGCCGGCCTCCTGATCGTCTTCATCAACGTCGTCGGCGGCATGATCATCGGCGTGGCGCAGCAGGGCATGTCCTTCGCCGATGCCGGGCGCAGCTACACGCTGCTGACCGTCGGTGACGGCCTCGTCACCCAGGTGCCGGCGCTGATCGTCTCGACCGCGGCCGGCCTGCTCGTCTCCAAGGCCGGCGTCTCCGGCGCTGCCGACAAGGCGCTGATGAAGCAGTTCTCCGGCTATCCGCAGGCGCTCGCGATGTCCGCGGCAGTGATGCTGGTGCTGGCGGCGCTGCCGGGCATTCCGACCATCCCGTTCC
>NZ_JALBHA010000518.1:0-4367 GCF_023006445.1 Bradyrhizobium sp. SHOUNA76 | reverse complement strand
CGTTCTCCAGCTTACGTGGGCGCGCTTCTTGCCGTTCAATATCTTTCGGTCCGATGACAAGCATATCACCACAAAGCTGCAACACGGCACCCTCGATCAAGCCGCGATCGACCGCCTTCGGCAACTGCGTTTCCAGCCGGTCGCGCTGCGCCAGACGAGCCGACGTCCACCAGCAGAACGGCGCGGCTTCCAGGCCCCGCGGCAGAGCAGTATTCTGCGCCAGCCTGTTGAGATGCCGCCCGACTGCGAAGGCGGCGGACAAATCATCCGCGCCGAGCAGGGCGTCGTCCGCCCTCACGCTCCTGCCCTGCTCCACAACAGAGGCGACCAGATCGCGAATGCTCTCCGGCGTCTCCGGCAGATCCGCACGTTTCGCTGCGTCGGCTTGCGCCTTGATACGAGAGGCCGCAGCGTTCGGAAGAACGGCCGACAGCAATCCGGCGAGATCATCGGCCCAGTGGGCGATCGCCTCCTTCCGGCTCGATCCGTCCGACTGCCGCGGCACGAAGCTGTCGACCATGACGAGACGATCGACGCGCTCACCACCGCGTTCGAGATCAGCTGCGACGAGACTAGCGAGAAACCCTCCCAGCGACCAGCCGACCAGGCTGTAAGGGCCGCGCGGCTGCATCCGCCTGATCTCGGCCGCATAGTTCACCGCCATGGCTTCGAGGGAGGCGTCGGTCCACGACGGATCGACCAGCATTCTCGATTGCAGGCCGATCACCTGCCGACGCCCTTCGAGACGGCGCGCCAGCGGCCCATAGTCGAAGACCGTGCCGAAGCCGCCATGCACAGAGAACACCGGGTTCACGCCGCGAACCGCGGCATTCAGCGGCAGCAGCGCCGATGGCGCCGGCGCGACGGCGGACGCCGCGGTGGCGTCGCCGGCGAGCAGCGCGCGGATCGTAGGCTTCTGCAGCAGATCGCGCAGCTTGATCTCGATCCCGAACGCCTTGTCCTGACGGAGCCGCGCCACGACCTTGAGGCACAGAATCGAATTGCCGCCAAGCTCGAAGAAATTGTCGGTGACGCCGACCTGCGGCACTTTCAGAATCTCGGACCACAAGCGGGCCATCGCGGTCTCTGTCGGGCCTTGCGGCGCGACGAAGCTCCGCACCGGCGCGTCGGGAGACGGCAACGCGCGCCGGTCGATCTTGCCGCTCGACAATGTCGGCAACCGCTCCAGCATCATGATCCGCGCCGGCACCATATAGGCCGGCAGGATCTGCTTCAGGAAACCGGTCAGGCGCTCGACCAGCGCTTCGGCCACACCGGGCGCGGCGTCGCCGGCCGCCTTCGGCGCGACATAGGCGATGAGCTGATTGCCGGCTGTGCCCGGCACTGCCACCACCGCCGCCTGCGCGATCGCCTCGTGACGGAGCAGCGAGGTCTGGATCTCTCCGAGCTCGATGCGGAAGCCGTTGACCTTGACCTGGTCGTCGCTGCGGCCGAGATATTCGACGGTGCCGTCTTCGCGCCATCGCGCCAGATCACCGGTGCGGTACAGCCGGGCGCCCGGCACCGCCGAGAACGGGTCAGGCACGAACCGCTCCGCGGTCATGCCGGCCTTGCCATGATAACCGCGCGCCAACCCGAAGCCGCCGAGATAGAGCTCGCCGGCAACACCGGCAGGAATGATGTCGAGCCCGCCATCGAGAATATAGGCGCGGCGGTCGCCGACCGGCGTGCCGATCGGCGCATAGGGCGTGTCGCATTCGGAGGCGCCATCGACCTTCCAGACCAGCGGCGTGACGACGGTTTCGGTCGGGCCATAACCATTGATCAGGATGCGCGGCTTGAGAACGCGCCTGACCTTGTCGAAGCCTGCCTTCGGCATCGCCTCGCCGCCGAACGAGTAGAGCTTGACCGGCGGCGGGTTGCCGTTCTGCTCGACGCACTCTGCGACCTGCTGGAGGAAGGCCGGCGGCAATCCGATATGGCTGACGCGATGGGCGTGCAGGTTCTCGACCGTTTGCTCCGGCGTCCACAATTCGGCGTCGCGCATCAGCAACCGTGCGCCATGTGACAGAACCGTGAGCCAGCGCTCGTGGGCACCGTCGAAGGCCAGCGACAGAAAATGCAGCTCGCAAGAGCTTTGGTCGATCTCGTAGAGGCTTCCCGTGACGTGACAGTGCATCGCCAGCGGCCCATGGGTGACGGCGACGCCCTTGGGCGTCCCTGTGGAGCCCGAGGTGTAGATCAGATAGGCAAGGTTTTCAGGATGCAGTTCAGGTTGCGGCGGATGGTCGGGACCAGCGTCGAAATCGAACGCGGACAGCGAGATTCTTTCGACACCATCCGGTCTGCCCTCGATCCCGAGCCGTCCGGTCAACAAGAACGCGATTGCGGCATCGCGCATGACGAACGCACGCCGTTCCGGCGGCAGTTCGGGATCGAGTGGAACGTAAGCCCCGCCTGCCTTGAGGACCGCGAGCAGTGCGATCATCGTGATTTCGGTTCGCTCGACCACTACGCCGACGCGCTGCTCGGATTTGAGTCCGCGCGCGATCAGGTGATGGGCCAGACGATTGGCCCTGCACTCAAGCTCTCCGAACGAGAGCACTGTGCTGCCGATGGTCAGCGCCGTTCGCTCCGGATGACTCTGCGCATGGCCGCTGATCGCCTCGTGCACCGGCGGCAGCGGAGGGCTCGACGTGGCGTTACGATTGCAACTGTCTGCAAGAGCGGCGTCGACCTCCGTGACGGGATCGATGGCGCCAAGCAGAGCCGTGGCGTCCCGCGTCAGCGCTGCCAGCAAATGCTCGAACTGCGTCTTGATCTGCGCCGCCTGCGCCGCGGTGAAATGGTTCGGCATATAGGTGTATTCGACCTGAAGCGTGTCTTCGACGAGTACCGACAGGTCCATCGGATAGTTCGTCACGTCGACATTCTTCAGACCGCTGAACTGCAAAGCGCCCCCGCCGCGATGCATGCTGCGTTCGATCGGATAGTTCTCGAAGACGATGATGCTGTCGAACATCGTTTGACCGGCGCGACCGGCCCAGCCCTGGATGTCATAGAGCGGCGTGTGCTCGTAATCCCGGATCGCCGAATTGCGATCCTGCAGCGCCCGCAGCCATTCTCCGATGGTGCTGGCGGGCGGCAGCGTTTCGATCACGGGCAGCGTATTGATGAAGAGCCCGAGCATCTGCTGGGATCCGTCGAGGCTGGCCGGACGACCGGCCACTGTCACGCCGAACGTCACGGTATTCTGGCCCGTATAACGCTGTAGCAGCAGCGCCCACACACCCTGAACGATGGTGTTCAACGTGATCCGCTCGCGGCGCGCGAACGCCTTCAGCTCCGCGGTCGCGGTCTCTCCGAGACGCGTGTAACAGCGTTCGTGGCCGGATGCATGATGGCGGCGCCCGCCGAAGGCATCGGCGAGCTGCGTCGGCTGGTCGAAGCCCTTGAGCTGCTCGCGCCAGAAGGCTTCGGCAGCCCTGGCATCCTGCGCCAGCAGCCAGGCGATGTAGTCGCGGTAGCGCGTCGCGTTCGCAGCAGGCGTGCCGCCATAATAGCACTCCAGCACTTCTCCGATAAATCTGGCTGAGCTCCAGCCGTCCATCAGGATATGATGATAGGTCCAGATCAGCCGATACAGGTCGTCCTGGAGCCGCAGCAGCCGCACCCGCTGTAGCGGCGGCGTTTGGAGATCGAACTCGGCGGCGCGTTCATCAGCAAGGGCAGCGGCAATCCGTTCGTCACCGATCGCCTGCCCGCGCCAATCCTCTTGCTCGAACGGCACGATGGCGTCGCGATAGACCGCTTGCAGCGGAGAGCCGGAGAGCTCACGCCACAGGAAACCGGTCCGCAGCATCTGATGACGTGCGCTCACCTCGCGCCATGCCGTGCCGAGACGTTGCGGATCGAGGCCACGGATCTCGACGCTGACCTGGTTGACATAGACGCCGCTGCCAGCATCGCGCAGGCTGTGAAACAGCATGCCCTGCTGCATCGGCGACAACGGATAGACGTCCTCGATGCGGCTTAAGTCCAGACCGAGCCGCTCGAGCTGCTCGGCGGACAGACCCGAGAGCGAGCCACGTTCTGATACCGGGTCGTCCTTGCCAGGACCGACATCGCGGGACGACGCTGCCAGGGCCTCGATGGTCTGATACCGGAAAACGTCGCGTGGCTCGATGAGCACGCCTTCGCGCCGCGCGCGGCTCACCATTTGCAGCGAGATGATCGAATCACCACCGAGCTCGAAGAAATTGTCGGTGACGCCGATGTTGGGCTGGCGCAGCAGATCGGCCCAGATCGCAGCCAGCGCCGCCTCGGCCGGCGTGCGCGGCGCGACATGCTCGATTGACGTCGCAAGCTGATCCGGAGCCGGCAGCGCCTTGCGGTCGATCTTGCCG
>NZ_JALBHA010000517.1:0-4368 GCF_023006445.1 Bradyrhizobium sp. SHOUNA76 | reverse complement strand
CAGCAACCCCGGCGATGCCGCCGGAGCGGCCGTAGTGGGCGGCGTCGTCGGCGGCATGATGGGCGGCATGTTCCGGCGCTGAGACGCGACGCCGATCTCAAGACACAAAAGCCCGGCTCGCGCCGGGCTTTTTCATTGGGACGATGGTGCTAACCGCGTACTCCGTCATTGCGAGGAGCTCTTGCGACGAAGCAATCCAGGACTGCCACCGTGGAAAAGATTCTGGATTGCTTCGCTGCGCTCGCAATGACGAGGTTGCCTACTTCCCCGCGGCCTTTCGCAAGGCCTCGTTGATGCGGTCCTGCCAACCCGGTCCGCCGGCCTGGAAGAACTCCAGCACGTCCTGGTCGAGGCGCAGCGTGACCTGCTCCTTGACGCCGGGAACGGCGTTTTGCTTGGGCGGCGCCGCGGCGACCTTGGCCGTCACCTTCTTGAATGCCGCCTCCGCTTCGGTCCTGGCATCGCCAATCGTGCGCGGCCGCCTCGGTGGTTGGTCCGCCATGTCCTAGATCCCCTCAAACAGCGCCGTCGAAAGATACCGCTCGGAGAAGGACGGCACGATCGCCAGGATGGTCTTTCCCGCGGCGTCCGGCCGCTTGCCGATCTGCAGTGCTGCCGCGATCGCCGCACCCGAGGAGATGCCGCCCGGAATGCCCTCATGCCGCGCCAGCGCGCGGGCGGTCTCGATCGCATTCGTCGAGTTGATCTTCACGATCTCGTCGATCACGGCGCGGTCGAGAATGTCAGGGACGAAGCCGGCGCCGATGCCCTGGATTTTGTGCGGCGTATGCTGTCCGCCTGACAGCACCGGGCTCTCCTCCGGCTCGACCGCGACGACGCGAAGTGAGGCCTTGCGCGGCTTGAGCACCTGGCCGACGCCGGTGATCGTGCCGCCGGTGCCGACGCCGGCCACGAAGAAATCGATATTGCCGCCGGTGTCGTTCCAGATCTCCTCCGCGGTGGTGCGGCGGTGCACCTCGGGATTGGCGAGGTTCTTGAACTGCTGCGGCATCACCGAGTTCGGCGTCGTCTTCAGCAACTCCTCGGCGGCGGCGATCGCGCCCTTCATGCCTTGCGCCGCTGGCGTCAGCACCAGTTCGGCGCCGAGAAAAGCCAGCATCTTGCGCCGCTCGATCGACATCGATTCCGGCATCACCAGCTTGAGGCGGTAGCCGCGCGAAGCCGCCACGAAGGCGAGCGCAATGCCGGTATTGCCGGAGGTCGGCTCGATCAACACGGTGTCGGGCGTGACGATGCCCGCCTTCTCCATCGCGATGATCATGGCCGCGCCGATGCGGTCCTTCACGCTTGCGGCCGGATTGAAATATTCAAGTTTTGCCAAAATGGTCGCATTCACGCCGTGCATGCCGGGCAGCCGGCGCAAGCGCACGATGGGCGTATTGCCGAAGGCCTCGACGATCGAGTCGTAGATCCGGCCGCGGCCGGGTTGGTGCGCTGCACCCGTGGTGGACGATGCGTCCATGATGAACTCCCTGTGGCGACAATGCTTCTGTCGACCGCTGCGCAGTTACAGACAGCTTGCGGCGACGCGCAAGCGACAATGCGGGGCGGCCCGGAATTCTGCTGCATAGCAAAATTGTGTGGGCAGGCCGGCTGTCTGGGCGGCGGCGGGAGGCCCAAGCCCGCCGTCCAGCCGATTTCGTTGTCAATCCGTTCACGATTGCCGTGTTGAACTGCCGGGCCGGCGTGCAGCCTTCCGATCATCGCTTGTGCCCTAGCCAAATGCCGTCCCGGCAGGCGACGTCCGTTGCGATCGGCCGATCACGGGCGGCCGGAGCGCAGAGAAGGCCTGATGCACAGACGGCTGGCATTCATCGATACCCTGCGCGGCATCGCCGTCCTGGCGGTGGTCGTCCAGCATGCGCTCGAGGTGATCGTGCGGGAACACCCGACCGGCGCCTATCATGCGTTCCTTCACGACGCGATCGGCTACTACATGAATTTCGGCCGGTTCGGCGTCGTGCTGTTCTTCTTCGTCAGCGGCTTCGTCATTCCCTTCAGTTTTCCCGCCAGCGCATCTCCCGTAAACGACTTCGCGATCAGTCGCTTCTTCCGGCTCTACCCGGCCTACTGGGCCTCGATCGCGATCGGGCTGGTCACGATGCAGGCGGTCATGTCCAGGACCTATCCCCTGTCGCAGATCGCCGCGAACCTCACGATGCTCCAGTCCTTCCTGGAGGTCCCTCACCTCTGGGACTTCTACTGGACGCTCACCATCGAACTGCTGTTCTATCTTGTCTGCATCGTTCTCTTCGCGGCAGGATTGCTGCACCGGCGCCTCACGGCCGTCGCGATTGTCGTTGCAACCGCTCTTGCCGGGACGGCGGTGGCCGGCCTGGTTGAGCACAGGGCGGCCTGGGTGGTGACGGAGGTCGGCCTGAACCTGTCGGCAATGTTCCTCGGCAAGATCATTCGCGATACCGTCATCGGCGGGAGCCTGCGATGGCGGCATGTGGCGCTCTGCACGACACTCTACGTATTGTTCGCCGTCACGCTGTCCAGCAAACGCCATGGCGGGATCTACCAGGACGATTTCTTCTACAGCTATTCGGTCGGGGCAGCCTATGTCTGCGCGGCCCTCGTCTTCATCGTGTTCGCCGTAGTCGGCGAGAAGATGGCGTGGCGCCCGATCGCGTTCGTCGGCGTCATCAGTTACTCGGTCTACTTGATGTCGCCGTTCGCAATGGACTGCGTTCACCACTACGCCTGGCCGGGCGACGGACCGCTGGCATGGTTCGTGTTCGTCGCCGAGGTCGTGACGTCGTCGATCCTTGTCAGCTTCATGACATATTCGCTCGTCGAGACCCCCTCGATCTCGTTTGGGCGCAGGCTCCGTTCAGACCGCAGCACGCCGGTCGCTATCGAGCCGGCTCTCGGTCGGCAGGGTGCGGCGCAGTAATCGAACGTCACGACGCGCGAAGCAGTGCGGCGACTTATCGCGATGCACACCGATTGTTTGCATTGCGATAGTTGCGACTGCGAATTCGCCAAGCTGACGGCAGGACACATCGAGGTGAAGCTAATTTTATGAGAGCCAACGCATTTGTGTTGCGACCTCGTCAACTCCTTCTGCTTATGTTAGACTTACGTCTTAAAGCAGGGAGGTCACCACGATGTCAGCAGTCGCTGAAGTGTTGCCGACCGTCGCGGCGAACCGCGATCCGCGTTGCAGCGAGTTGCCCACCTGTCCCGTCTGCGCCGACTCCATGGTCGCCGCCGAAGCATCCGCCTACGTGTCGGACCACATGATCAGCTATCTCTGGACCTGCGACAATTGCGGCTATGGCTTCGTGACCAAGCACGCCGTGAAGACGCGCTTCCTATGCAACTGATCTAGCGCGGGGCGATGTCGCCCCCCGCCCAGTCCGCGCGTGTACGCTGATAGAACTCATCGAATTTTCCCCGTGCGACCGCGTCCCTGATGCCCTGCATCAGGAACTGGTAATAGGCGATATTGATTTCGGACAGCAGCATCGCCCCCAACGTCTCGCCCGCCTTGACGAGATGGTGCAGATAGGCGCGCGCGCAGTTGCGCGTTGAGGGCCATGAGCTTTCCTCATCCAGCGGACGCGGATCGTCGGCATGGCGCGCATTGCGTAAATTCACCTGACCAAAGCGCGTGAAGGCGACGCCGTGCCGGCCGTTGCGCGTCGGCATCACGCAATCGAACATGTCGATGCCGCGCTTCACGGCTTCGAGGATGTCGTCGGGCGTGCCGACGCCCATCAGGTAGCGCGGTCGCTCCTTCGGCAGCACCGGCGCGGTCTCGTCGATCATCGCCAGCATCACCTCCTGCGGCTCGCCGACGGCAAGGCCGCCGATCGCATAGCCGTGGAAGCCGATCGCGACCAGGCCTTCCGCGCTGGCATGACGAAGCTGGGGAATGTCGCCGCCCTGCACGATGCCGAACAGCATGTAGCCGTCGGGAGCGCTCTCGAAGGCGCGCTTGCTTCGCTCGGCCCAGCGCAGCGACAATTGCATCGCGCGGTCGATGTCGGCGCGCTCGGCCGGCAGCCGCACGCACTCGTCCATCTGCATGGCGATGTCCGAGCCAAGCAGGCGCTGCACCTCGATCGAGCGCTCCGGCGACAGCTCGACCTTTGCACCGTCGATATGCGAGCGGAAGGTGACCGCGTGCTCGCTGATCTTGCGCAGGTCCGCCAGCGACATAACCTGGAAGCCGCCGGAATCCGTCAGCATTGGCCCGTTCCAGCCGGTGAACCGCTGCAGGCCGCCGAGGGCCGCGATCCGCTCGGCGCTCGGACGCAGCATCAGGTGATAGGTGTTGCCGAGCACGATGTCGGCGCCGGCATCGCGCACCTCGCGCCAGTGCATGCCCTTCATGGC
>NZ_JALBHA010000516.1:0-4382 GCF_023006445.1 Bradyrhizobium sp. SHOUNA76 | reverse complement strand
TGCGCGGCGGGTACGGATCGCGCCACAGCCGGCGCCGCATCGCACGCAGCGTCTCGCCCTCGCCGAACGGCCGCTCGCCGGTGGTGAAGAAATACAGCAGCACACCGAGCGAAAACAGATCGCTGCGCGGATCGTCGCGCACCCCCGACAGCCGCTCGGGTGCCATGTAGGGCGCGGTGCCGTAAGGCAGGCGGAACTCCTCCTGCAAAAGATCCGGCAGGTGGTTGTGATGCGACAGGCCGTAGTCGATCAGCACCGCCTCGCCGCTCTCGCGGAACATGATGCTGCTCGGCTTGATGTCGTGATGAATCACATTCTGCCGGTGGAGATCGGCAAGCGCGGTTGCGATCTTGGCGACGAGTTGCCGCGCCTCGTCATACGGCAGCGGCAGCTCGGGCAGCCTCTTGTAGAGCGTGGTGCCGCCGATGCGTTCGATCACGACATAGGCCTGACGCGCGAAATCGCCGGTGCCGAAACAGGTCGGGACGTGCGGACCCGCGAGCCGCGGCAGGATCATCATCTCCATCTCGAAGGAGACGATCGCGGCGGGATCCTCGCCCTCCGACACCCTCGGGATCTTCATCAGCAAGGGCACGTCGATGCCGGGATGGGTGACCGTCCACAGCGTCGCCATGCCGCCGGCATGAACGCATTCTCCGATGGTGTAACCGTCGATCTCCGCGCCGGATTTGACCAGTGATTTCGGCATAGCCGTCAGCGCCCCTGCGACAGGCGGTCGGCAAGCCAGTGCGGCAGGCCGTTGTCGCGGATCCTGCTTGCTGCGGTCGCGATGTCATAGGGCGCGCGGCAATAGGTGATCTGGCAGGATTCGGTGTCGAACAAGACGAAGGCTGCCGACGGATCGCCGTCGCGGGGCTGGCCGACCGAGCCGAGCACGGCGAGCCATTGCCGTCCGCGCAGCAGCTGCACTGGGACGTCGGTCTTCGGCACGAAGCTCGTCATCTTCGCCGTCACCGACATCGAATAGAGCGCGGGACGATGGATATGGCCGCAGAAGGTGACATGGGCGGGTGTCGCAATCAGGCTCTTGGCGGCGTCGACCGTCGAGCGGACATAGTGCCAGCGCTGGGGGTGAGAGGCTTCCGAATGCACAAAGAGTCGACCGCTGTCCTCTACCAGCATCGGCAAGTCAGCCAGGAACCGCCGCTGCGCGGTGTCGAGCCGGCCGCGGGTCCACTCGATCGCGATTTGCGCCTCGGCGTTCATGGTCTCTGCCGAGGAATTGACCGCCTGGTCGTGATTGCCGCGCACGGCGACAGCACCCTGGGCGACGAGCTCCATCGCGGTATCCACCACCCACTCGGGATCTGCGCCATAACCGACGAAATCGCCGAGCAGGACAAACCGCTCCGCGCCCTTCGCACGGGCGACCTTCAGACAGGCCTCGAAGGCCTGCCGGTTGCCGTGGATATCAGAAAAAACAGCTAGGAGCACGCACCCTCCACCCTCAGGTCTTATCGAAAGCCGATAAGGCCAAATTGAGGGAGGTCAAAACCATGCGCCAGCGCCGCGCCGTTTACCAGCGCGCCGCTGTCACGATGCTGAAGAGCCTATTGCTCGTCCTTCGGGGGCATCCGGGGCGGCGGCAGCGGGGTGAACACCGCGCCTTGCGCGCCGGCGGGCGGGGCGATGAACTCGCCGGTCGAGGAGTCGCCGCCGGTCGTCTCCATGATCGTCTTGGGCGTCACATATTCGCGGACCATGTCGATGAGACTGCCATCGCCGCCGCCGAAATCGGCGGCGCGGCCGCCTTGCGGATGTCCCAGGGCGATCTCGTTCTCCGCGGCATGGGTCTTGTCGGCGAGCCTGTCATCGTAGGGCACGCGGAAGGCCCGCGGGATGCCGCTCGGGCGATTGTCCTCATCCAGCTGCTCGACCCACAGATAGATCGAGCCGGGATCGCCCTGAAGCGAATGCGGCTCGACGATGCGGGCCTTCAGCAGCTTGAAGGTCGCCGGCAGCCGGTCGGCGCTGGCCCAGCCGAGCAGCCCGCGCATTTCGGTGAAGCTGACGACGTAAAAGGCGCTGGTCACGACCACGGCGATCGCCTTCAGCGACCAGTGCAGGCGCGCGTAGACCAGCACGATCAGCAGCAGCGCGCCGATGACGGCGTAGGCGACTGACAGCGTCAGGATGACCGTTTGCAGGCTAGTCACGGCGCACCCTCTTAGCGTTACTGCTCACACCGGTCCTCGGGTCGAGATCGGCGCCGTTGCGCCAACTGCTGCGGAACGTCTCCAGCAGCGATTTCGGCCGCTGGTCCACGTTGATCACCTTGCCCTCGGCATCGAGCCGGAAGCGCACCGCGGTCTTTTCGTCGCCGGTATGGTCGAGCGTGAACTTGTTGTCGAACACCACCTGAGCCGTTGGATTGAGCTTCTGCACCTTCACATTGGCTGTGACAGGTTCGCCCGTCGTCGCCACGAAATGCGAGACATTGACGGTGTACTCGCCGGCCACGATGCCTCGCACCGTGACAATTTCCTCGCGGATGGGCGAGGCAATCTTCTTGCCGGCGACGACGATGAAGTCGTTGGCGCCGCCCCGGTCGTCGCGGTCGAGGGTGAGGAAGCCGGCCTCGCGGTGGCGATACCAGGCGATGTTGCCGACGGGATCCTGCACGAACAGGTCGAGATCGTCGGGGTGACTGTCCGGCCAGTCCAGCGTGATCATGAACTCGGCCTTGGAGTCGATCTTGCCTTCCTTGGCGTCCGGGGAGACCGCGAGCAGCGCCAGGAAGAAGAGAAACGCGATCACCTGGAGCGCCTTGAACAGCATCACGCCCAGCGGATCGAACGGCTCCTCGCGCGGATAGAGACCGAAATCATCCATCATGACGAGGTTCCGGCGCCTTTGCGCTCAAGTACCGGCGTCACATAGGTCTCGGTCAGCACCACCGCATCCGAGAACACCCGCTGGGTCGCGGCGTCCAGCATGTAGTACTGGATGCGGACCAGGATCGAGCCGACGAGGCCGGCGAGCGTCGTGTACATCGCGACGGCCATGCCGTCGCTCATCAGCCCCATCGAGGAGCGCATCGCGACCTTGTCGGCGGCGTCCAGCCCCGCGATCGGCGCCAGCATGATGATGAAGCCGACGATGGTACCGAGCAGCCCAAGCTTCATCAGCGTGTCCGAGACGAAGGCGCCGAACCCGTTGGAGCCGCGCAGCCGGTCGGCGAGCGTCCGCAGCAGCAGCGTCTGGTCGACCGGCCGGTAATCCTGCGCGGCGGCCTTGGTCACCAGGCTCTCGATGTGATCGCGTACCAGGCCGCGCGGCAACGCGGTCGCCCCCGCCTCCAGCGCCTTGCTGCCGCCGGTGGCCGATAGCATCGCCCGGCAGCGCCGCGCCGCGGCCCCTTCACGGGCAATCGCCCGCGTGCGCAGGAAGCAGTGGCCGCAGGTGACGACATAGAGCAACGCGATGATGCTCGAAATGTACGTTCGATCCGAGGTCAGCATCAGGTGGATCAGGCCGAAGCGCCACAGCAGCACGACGGCGAAGATCGAGAGCCCGGTGAAGATCATCCAGAACAGGAGCGCGCTGCGCTCGGATGGGTCGGTCGCAGACGGCGCGATCGGTCCAATCGTCATCGAACTCATGCCGCACTGCTCCTGGCTTGCAACAAATCCCCACCGATTAGATCAAAGCCGCCGCGCTCGGTCCAAAGACCCATGCCCAATCCGGCTTGGGAAATTTGCCCGAGCTGCATTCCTGCCACACCCTGCGATTGGCAAGGCGCGGCGGCGTTGTTAGGCTGACCTTATCAAACGTTGGGGATGATCGCATGCGCCTCGTGCTTCAGCTCGTCGCCCGTCTGCTCCTTATCGTGGCACTGTGTCTCGGCGCGGCAACCATATGGGCCACGTTCGACGCCTATCGCAGCGTCGACCGGGCGACGGCGGCCTCGGCGCAGCGGGTGGCGCAGGCGCTTCAGGCGCTGTATTGGCGTGAGCTTTTGTTGCGCAGCAGCAGAGCGCGGGAGCATCTCCTGCCTGTTCCGGACTGGCGCACCCTGGAGACGATGAAGCTGATCTCGCCCGGCGTCTGCGTCGAGTTCCAGCCCGCCACAGCATTCGAGAAGCCGCTCTGCGGTCAGAGCGAGGGACTGGGCAAGACGCCGCCGCGCTGGTTCGCCGCAATCGTGCCGACCTTCCTCGGCAGCCATGCCGAGGTGGTGCGGCCGGTCAGCCCCCGCGCCGATTCTGCCGGCACCGTGGTCGCGACGCCGGATGCCGCGGCCGCCATCTCGCTCGCTTGGGAGTACATCCTCAACGTGTTCGACGTCGCGCTATTGATGGCGGCAGCGATCGCACTGCTGGCGTCGCTGGCGATCGCGCATGCGCTGGCACCGGCGCGCG
>NZ_JALBHA010000515.1:0-4389 GCF_023006445.1 Bradyrhizobium sp. SHOUNA76 | reverse complement strand
CCTGCCGAGCCTGCGGCTGCCGGCGCCCGCGCGCGTCGCGGTGCTGCCGACGGGCCATCGCCTCACGGAAAAGGAAGTGCTGGAGCCGCGTGATTTCGAGGGCGAGACCTTCATCTCGCTGTCGGCGGGATCATCGAGCCGGCACCTCGTCGACCAGGTCTTCCATCGCCATGACGTCCGTCGCGTGCTCAGGGTGGAGACCACGCTGTCGGAGATCATGTGCGGCATGGTCTCGTCGGGGCTCGGCGTCGCGATCTGCGACCCCTTCACCGCGAGGGAATTCTCCACCCGCGGCGTGGTCGCGCGTCGCTTCCTGCCGCGCATCGACTTCGAATTCTCCGCCGTCTTTCCGGCGCAGCGCAGTCCTTCACCGGTGGCGCTGGATCTGGTGGAGACGATGCGCAAGGCGCTCGCCGAACTCGAGCAGGAGTCCACTCGGGATTTTGCGCCCGGCTGACTTGGACGCCTTGCGATTCCTGCTGTATCCTTCGCATCTCTGCAAGGCAGCACATGGCACGCATCACCATCATCGAGACCGGGCTCGTTCCTCAAAAGCATCGCGAGCGTCACGGCTCGTTTCCGGACATGTTCGAGCGCATGGTTCGCGCCGAGGATCCCTCGGTCACCGTGGATGTCATCAGCATCCCGAATGGCGATGCACTCCCCGATCCGCGCAAGCTGGAGGCCGTGCTGATCACTGGCGCTGCGGCCGGCGTCTATGACGGACTCGACTGGATCGCGCCGCTTGAAGCTTTCGTGCGCAGCGCTTACGCCAACAAGACGCCGATGGTCGGCGTCTGCTTCGGTCATCAGCTGATCGCGCAGGCGCTCGGCGGCACCGTGCGCAAGTCGGAGAAAGGCTGGGGCATCGGACGGCATGTCTATCAGGTACTGCCGGAGAACGGCGTCGTCGACGGCGAAACGATCGCGATCGCCGCTTCGCATCAGGATCAGGTGATCGAGCCGCCGAACGACGTGCTCACGATCCTCTCGTCCGAGTTCACGCCACATGCCGCTCTGCTCTACGCCAACGGCACCACGCTGACGGTGCAGCCGCATCCGGAATTCGACGTGGAATTCGCGCAAGTGTGCTGCGACCTGCGCAACGGCAAGGCGCCGGATGACGTCGTCGCGACGGCAAGGGCATCGCTGACGCAACCGATGGACAACGCGACGCTCGGTGGGGCGATTACGAGGTTTCTGGCGAGGCGGCCCTAGCTACGCGGCACGCTCCTCCCCTTGTGGGAGAAGATGGCGCGAAGCGCCGGATGAGGGGTTCTATCAACTCGCTGGACTGCTCGTGAGGATGGAGACCCCTCACCCGCCGAGCTTCGCTCGGCACCCTCTCCCACAAGAAGGGGGCAGGGTTGATGCAGCGTCGCTTGCGGAATATCAGAACGGATCGCTCCCCAATCCCGGCACATCCGCCGGGCGCGGCCCCGGCGCCGCCCAGTGAAACCTGCGATCCTTCTCCGCAATCGCGATGTCGTTGATCGACGCCTCGCGCCGCTTCATCAAACCGTGCTCGTCGAATTCCCACTGCTCGTTGCCGTAGGATCGATACCACTGGCCGCTGGCGTCGTGCCATTCGTACTGGAAGCGCACGGCGATGCGGTTCTCGTCGAAGGCCCAGAGGTCCTTGATCAATCGGTAGTCCTGCTCCTTCTCCCATTTGCGGGTGAGGAACGCGACGATGGCCTCGCGGCCCTCAAGCACTTCCGAACGATTGCGCCAGCGGCTGTCCTCGGTATAGGCAAGGGAGACGCGCACCGGATCGCGTGAATTCCAGGCGTCCTCGGCCATACGCGCCTTTTGCGCGGCGGTCTCACGGGTGAAGGGCGGAAGCGGCGGGCGCGACATGATGAGCCTCATCGATTGGTTGGGGCCGCAATCTATCGCTGCGCAAGGTGGAGTCGAGTGGCGATCACTTATCGACCGATCACGAAATCAGATCGGCCCTCATCATCGTCCGGATTGATTTCGGGATCGGCTGGGCGCGGCCGCCGCTGATGAAGGCGACGCGCACCTCGGCTTTCACCAGCACGTCCTCACCCCGCTTCACTTCCTGCGCCAGCATGATGGAGGCACCCTTCACCGCGATCGGCCAGGTCACGACGTCGAGCACGTCGTCCATCCGCGCGGGCTTGAGGAAATCCAGATGCATCGAGCGCACGACGAAAGCGAAACCGGCGCTGTCGGTCTCGGGTTGCTCGAACAGCGCCTGCTGCTCGGCCCCCATCAGCCGCAGATGATTGGTCCGTCCGCGCTCCATGTAGCGCAGATAATTGGCGTGATAGACGATCCCCGAGAAATCCGTGTCCTCGTAATAGACGCGGACCTGCATGTGGTGTCGGCCGTCGCGGATCTCGCCGTCGAGATGAGCCGTCATTTCGCAAACTCTCGCTTTATATCTCGACGTCCATCCAAGACCCGCACAATGACTGTGCGATCAGTCTGAACGAGGTAAAAGGCAATATAACCATCGATCGACAGCCCGCGAAGCATGTCCTTAGCTCACTCCGATCTGGTCCTAAGAACGGAAATTGTCGCAACTCATCGAACCGCTCCGAGAATCTTTCAGCCAATCGATCCGCTGCCGCTAGGCTACGCTCTGCAAGATATGTATGGATGTCAAAAAGGTCAGTGCGGGCGCGCAAGGATAGAACGACCTGCACGACGCCCCTACCGCTTCGCCCGAGTTTGCTTGAGAAACTCGTTGAGGTCCCACGGGACCACGCGCTCAGCCTCTACGTCCGCCATCCCTTCATCGATCGCGTGTCTAAGGGCTCGAAACTTCTTGGCTTGGGACAACAGATAATCGGCCGCAGACTCCTGCATATCCTCAGGCAGCAGCTCAAGAGCTTCGACAGCTTTCTCGATGGCAGAACTCATCGCGTCAATATAGCGCAGCCTTGGACCGGCGCCCAGATGCTGACCCGTAATTTGACGGCTACACCACCAAGGGTCCTCGCCCCAGCGTCACCTCGACGATCTCCGGCGGCACGCCGACGCGGAGCGGCATGATGCTGCAACCGAGGCCGCCGGAGATGATGACGTCGCATTTCAGCCTGACATGACCATAAGCCAGCCGGATGCCCTGCTGCGGCGGTACCGCCGGCGACCAGCCCAGCAAGCGGACCTGACCGCCATGGGTGTGGCCGGACAGTTGCAGCGCAACGCGTGCGGGCACGCGCGGCGCGATGTTGGGCTCATGGGCGAGCAGGATGATCGGCGCATCGTCCGTGACCTTGGCGAGCGTCGCGCTGAGATCGTCGGCGCCGAAGCGCACCATGCTCCGAAACCGGCGCGCCGGCAGGAAGGCGAGCTGATCACCCAAGCCGGCGAGCCAGAACGGGCGGCCGTCCTTCTTAAGGCGTACGACGTCGTTCTCGTAGACGGGAATGCCGACGGCTTCCAGCGCACGATGCGCGATGGTCGGCCCGTGCCCGGTCTGCTGCACCGTCCTGTCGTCCCAATAATCGTGGTTGCCCATGACGGCATGGACGCCCAGCGGCGCCTTGAGGCCGGCCAACACTCGGGCCCATTCGCTCGACGGAATGATGCGCGTGACCTGATGCAGGCCGGCGACATAGTCGCCGAGCAGCACGATGATGTCAGCATTCAGCGCGTTGGTGCGGTCGACGATGGCCTCGATCCGGTCCAGCGGCATCCAGGGATCGCAGGCATGGATGTCGGCGATGACGGCGATCTTCAGCGGCAGATCCGCCGGCCATTGCCGCGGCGCCGGATGATAGCGGGTGACGCGAAGCCGCAGCACCGGCTCGACGGCAACACCATAGGCGGCGGTCGAGACACCGAGGGCGGACAGGCCGCCGATGGAACGGATGAGGTGACGGCGCGTGATCATGGAAACCCGATCGTAATGCGCCTTTTTGATGCGGTCCGATTGGAGCGGAATTGGGGTGCGTTCGTGCAGATCGTCTGCACGAGATTACCGGAAATTCATGATGGATGGAGCGCGCTGCGTCAGCGCAGATCAGTCGTCCTCGGCCTGATCGGTGCCGAACAAGCCGAATTGCGCCGCCGCATCCCGCGAGGGCTCTGCGAGGCCGAGATGACGGAAGGCGTGCGAGGTCAGCAGGCGGCCGCGCGGGGTGCGCTGGAGATAGCCGCACTGGATCAGATAGGGCTCGATGATGTCCTCGATCGCATCGCGCGGTTCGGACAACGCGGCGGCCATCGTCTCGACGCCGACCGGGCCGCCGCCATAGTTCATCGCGATGGTCGTGAGGTAGCGGCGGTCCATGGCATCGAGCCCTGCGGCGTCGACCTCGAGCGCGCTCAGCGCGTGGTCGGCGATCTTGCGATCGATCTTGTCGGCATCGGCGGCCGAGGCGAAATCGCGCACGCGGCGGAGCAGACGGCCGG
>NZ_JALBHA010000514.1:0-4398 GCF_023006445.1 Bradyrhizobium sp. SHOUNA76 | reverse complement strand
CCAGGCGGCGCCGGCCGTCGACCGCGGCGGCATCGATCACGGCGAGCCGGGGCATCCTGCCACGCTGGGTGTTGGCGCCGAGCCGGCTGCTGGCGAATCGGCGAACCAGCCAAGCAGCGACACCGATCAACGCCAGAACGACGATGAACGCGACGATGAAGGTGATAGGGCTGCCTTGCATACTTGTCCCCGACAAATGGCGCTGTTCTCGTGCCCATGGTCGGATGTGCCAACCACCGGCCTACGATGCCCCAAACTGCGATTTCTTAACGTCCCACGGCAAGTTTTGCCGTCCCCAACTCTTAATAACCCATGAATCGCTCGATCCAAAACGACTTCTTGGGCTGTGCACGCGCCGCCAAATGGTTGGGTTAACGCCACTTTTGGAGGCGTAGAATCACGGGGCGCAAAATCGTGTCCCACGCGGGGACAGGCGTCGGGAACGTCCTTAACCAGCTGTTAACCATACACGCGGCAAATTCTGCCTAGCTTCGGACCTTGGAGGTCCGCAGGAGGCGGAAGGAGCCGCGACGATGTCCATCAACGACCTCCCGGTGCTGTCGGCGCTTCGCACCAAGATGCAGTGGCACCAGGAACGCCAGCGCGTCCTGTCCGAGAACGTCTCCAATTCCGACACGCCCAAGTTCCGGCCGCGCGACCTGGTCGAGCCGAAACTCGACAAGGCCGGGGCCGTCACGGGCTCGATGGGGCCCCTGGCGCTCGCCCGCACCAGCGGTTCTCACATGACGCCATCGGGCGCGGCATCCGGATTCGACCAGAACAAGAATGCGGGCTTCGAGACCCGCCCCGCGGGCAATGCCGTCAATCTCGAAGAGGAGATGATGAAGGCCGCCAGCAACCAGATGGACTACGCGGCGGCGACCTCGCTCTATTCGAAGAGCCTGCATCTGCTCAAGACCGCGATCGGCAAGGGCTAGCCGCATGATCTTCGGAACAGAACAGCTAGAGGAGGCGCATCATGGCCAATGACAGCAGCGACTTCGCCCGCTCGATGGCGATCGCGACCTCCGGTCTGCGGGCGCAAGCCGGCCGCATGCGGGTGATCTCGGAAAACATCGCGAACGCGGATTCGACCGCGCAGACATCGGGCGGCGATCCCTACCGCCGCAAGGTTCCGACCTTCTCCTCCGCGCTCGACCGCACGCTCGACGCGCAGGTCGTCACCCTCGGCAAGATCAAGCCCGACCAGTCCAACTTCCGCGTCAAATACGAGCCGAGCAATCCGGTCGCGGATGCCAGCGGCAACGTCAAATATCCCAACGTGAACTCGGTGGTCGAGATGACCGACATGCGCGACGCGCAGCGGTCCTACGAGGCCAATCTCAACATCATCAGTGCGACGCGCCGGATGATCCAGCGCACGCTCGACATTCTCAAGAGCTGAATAGGACAATTGAGCCATGGCATCACCGACAATCGCCGCCAATGCTTATGCCAACCTCGCCCGGGTGCTGGAGAACAGCGGTGCCGGTGCCGGCAAAGGCACCGAAGCCAGCGGGCAATCCTTTGCCTCGCTGCTGAAGGACGCCGTCGGCAGCGTCATGGAGTCCGGCCGCAAGTCGGATGCGCAGACGGTGGCGATGGCCGCCGGCAAGGCCAACGTGATGGACGTGGTCACGGCGGTCGCCGACACCGACGTCGCGGTGTCCACGCTGGTGTCGGTCCGCGACCGCGTGATCGCGGCGTATGAGGACATCATGAAGATGCCGATCTGAATTTGGGGAGTGGCGAATGGCGAGTAGCGAGTGGGGGCATTTTCCATTCGCTACTCGCCACTCGCGTCTCGACGCCCTTTAAGACAACGAACAGTGGAATTCTGCAAATGACCGGCCCCGAAACCCTCGACGTTGCGCGCGATGCGATCTGGACCATCGTGATCGTGTCCTCACCCCTGATGGTGGTCGGTCTGGTGGTCGGCGTCATCGTGTCGCTGTTCCAGGCGCTGACGCAGATCCAGGAACAGACGCTGATCTACGTGCCGAAGATCCTGGCCATCTTTGCCACGATGCTGCTGGCGCTGCCGTTCATGGCCGACGCCCTCCACGCCCACATGCTGCGGATCTCGTCGCGAATCATCGGCGGCTGAGGCAAGATGCGTCAATCATGCGCATCGACGTCTCGCTGCTGCCGGCGCTCGCCGCTTCCTTCATGCTCGCCTTCGCCCGGGTCGGCGCAATGGTGATGCTGCTGCCCGGCCTCGGCGAGACCAATATCCCGACGCGAATCAAGCTGTCGATCGCGCTGCTGCTCACCCTGATCATCCTGCCGCTGCACCGCAACGCCTACCAGGTCGACATGGGCTCGCTCGCGCCGCTCCTGGTACTCATGCTGCATGAGATCGCGATCGGCATCGTGCTGGGCGCGACCGCGCGCGTGACGCTGTCGGCGCTGCAGGTCGCGGGCTCGGTGATCGCGCAGCAGATGGGACTCGGTTTCGTCACCTCGGTCGATCCGACGCAGGGGCAGCAGGGCGTGCTGGTCGGCAACTTCCTGACCATGCTGGGGGTGACGCTGCTGTTCGCCACCGACAGCCATCACCTGGTGATCGCGGCGCTCAACGACAGCTATACGATCTTCTCGCCGGGCGAGACCGTGTCGAGCGGCGATGTCGCCTCGCTCGCGACGCGCGCCTTTGCCGCCGCGTTCCGCCTGGGCCTGCAGCTCTCGGGGCCGTTCCTGGTGTTCGGCCTGGTCTTCAACATCGGGCTCGGGGTGCTGGCGCGGCTGATGCCGCAGATGCAGGTCTATTTCGTCGGTGTGCCGCTCTCGATCTTCGCGGGCTTCCTGGTGCTCGCCGTGGTGCTCACGGCGATGATGGGCACGTATCTGGATTACTTCATCGGTGTCATGCACCAATTGATGCCGCTCAGGTAACGAGGGAGGCTAATGCCGCCGATCTGAAGTTCCTGCAGTGCGAGCCGCGAGTCCGACCAGGAACTTCAAATCGATCCGCGGCACTAGCAAAACTAAGTGTCTTGTAGCGCCCTTGTGCTTTCCGAAGTTCGTGCACAGGGCCGCGAAAGTGACGAACTTCGGAAAGCGGGCGCTACGTGGCGGAAGACAACGATCCAGAGAGCCAAACAGAAGACCCGACGCAAAAGCGCCTGGACGATGCGCTCGAACGCGGCGACGTTGCCAAGAGCCAGGAGATCAACACCTGGTTCATGATGGCGGGCGGCACGCTCGTGGTCTCGACCTTCTCGGGCTCGGTGGGCAGCGGGCTGCTGATGCCGATGCGCAATTTGCTCGCCAATTCCTGGATGATCAAGACCGACGGCAAGGCTCTGCTCGCGCTGATGCAGCAGATCGAATTCGCCTTGCTTGCGGCGATCGGCGTGCCGTTGTTGATGCTGGTGCTGGCGGCGATTGCCGGCAATATGCTGCAGCACCGCCTGGTCTGGTCGACCGAATCCCTGACGCCGAAGTTCAGCAAGATCTCGCCCGGCGCCGGCTTCAAGCGCATCTTCGGCAAGCAGGCGGCGGCCAATTTTCTCAAAGGCATCGGCAAGCTGGTGCTGCTCGGCGTGGTCATGACCATGATCCTGTGGCCGGAGCGGCATCGCATGGAGGCGATGGTCAGGCTCGATCCGGCCGCCATGCTCGGCGCCAGCACCAGCATGACCATTCATCTGCTCGGCGCGGTGGTCGCGGCGCTCGCGGTCATCGCCATTGCCGATTATTTCTTCCAGTACCGCAGCTGGTTCCAGCGGCAGAAGATGTCGCTGCAGGAGATCAAGGAAGAGTTCAAGCAGTCCGAAGGCGATCCGCACATCAAGGGCAAGCTCAGGCAGTTGCGCCAGCAGCGCTCCAAGAAGCGCATGATGGCAGCGGTTCCCAAGGCCTCGGTGATCATCACCAACCCGACCCACTATTCGGTGGCGTTGTCCTACGAGCGCGGCATGTCGGCTCCGATCTGCGTCGCCAAGGGCGTCGACAACCTCGCCTTCAAGATCCGGGAGATCGCGCGCGAGCACGACATCCCGATCGTGGAGAACGTGCCGCTCGCCCGGGCGCTCTATGCCACCGTCGAGATCGACCAGGAAATCCCGACCGAGCACTATCATGCGGTCGCCGAAGTGATCGGCTACGTCATGCGGCTGAAGCAGGGATTCGGCGCGGGGCGGGGATAAAACACCTGAAAAGTACCGGAAATGGCCGTAATCTGGGAATCAGCGTACCTTTCACCTCTGCTGCCCTTGCACCTCAGGGTCCGATTCAGGCAGGGAGGACCCCACGCGCCCTGTGGCGCGTTGATTCTCTGCCGACAGGCCGCGCCAGCTTGAGATGACAGCCGAGACCGACCACGACCTCCCACGCGAGCCCGTTGCGGCGCACGAGCCGTCGCCGCGCTCGGGCAGCATTGCGCTGGTGCTGCTG
>NZ_JALBHA010000513.1:0-4410 GCF_023006445.1 Bradyrhizobium sp. SHOUNA76 | reverse complement strand
TACCTCTACGCGACCGCGCATGCGATGTGGCGCGACCTCTGCGCGACCGGCGAATTCAGCGCGGCGCATCGCAGCGCGGTCCGCCTGGCTGCGACCTGGACCATCCATCAATCGGCCAAGGTGGTCGACACGGCTTATCACATGGCCGGTGCGACCGCGGTGTTCCGCAGCAACCCGTTCGAGCGGCGGTTTCGCGACATGCACGCCATCGCCCAGCAGATCCAGGCGCGCGATACGCATTACGAGGATGTGGGAAAGACGATTTTGGCGGGAGGGTGATCGCTTCCGCGCTGTCGGTGCGCTCCCTCCCCGCTTGCGGGGGAGGGTCGGGGAGAGGGTGTCTCCGCAACGGGACAATCCCCCAGAGGAAAGAACCCTCGCCCGCGTCTCCGGCGCGACCTCTCCCGCGAGCGGGAGAGGTTAACGGAGCAGCGCGTCCCTTACTTCCCGACGCATCGACAATCACACGCCTTCAGCACGGCGTCATGCCGGCTTGCGCGCGCCTGGCAACCGGCCGCGCCAGCCCATGACGATGAGAAAGGCAATAATCAGGAGGAGGGCCACAGCGGCGGCGGAGTCGCTGATGCGGTCGCTTCCGTTGCAAATGTCCTGGTAGAGGCACGCACGCGACAGGACGCCGGCCCGGACCAGGGCCGCGAGCACGCCGAAATAGAGGAAGACGCTGAGCACAAGATAGACCACCGTCACGAGCGTTCGCCGCAGCCGTGAGGGCATCGTTGAATCATCCTCACGCCGCTCGGTGACGAACTGGCCCGGCTTTGCCTTGGCAGGATCGCGGATCTGGACGGTCGAATGCGTGAGCAGATCGTGGACCGCCTGGTTGCGGCGCGTGGCAGCCATGACCACGAACGAATACCAGCCCAAAATGCTCTTGACGGCGAAACGTGCCAACGCCTTGGTGAAACTGAGATTGCCGCCGCGATCGTCGATCACGCGCAAATTGGTCCAGATGTGCCCGAGCGTGCCGCCGGCACGCCAGACCAATACCGGTTCGTAGAGCAGCAGGATGACGACGACCGCGACACCGAGACTGCGGCTGAGCCCATCGCTCGCGACATTGCTGGCGAGCGCCACAGCGCCGAACAGCAGAGCCATCGCCAGCATCCAGTCGAGCAGAACGGCCTTGAACCGCCTGGAGAAGCGGGCATAGCGCGGTCCGGGCACCGGAGGCGGAGGCGCATCGGAGGTCATGGGGAAGCCGCATCCGTTCGTTCGATCCGATGGTGAGACGCGGACAGCGCGCGTGAGGTTCGATTGCCCCGCCGCCCCGCTCACGCCACCAGCGCATCCTCCTCACCGTCGATGCCGCGCTGGGCAGCGAGCAAGCTGATGATCTCCGCATTCGGCCGGGCCTTGCTGAACAGAAAGCCCTGGCCCTCGTCGCAGCCCTCGGTGCGCAGGCAGCTGAGTTCGGCTTCGGTCTCGACGCCCTCGGCGGTGATGGTGACGCCCAGGCCTTTGCCGAGGCTGACGATGGAGCGGATGATGGCCTGGGCCTCCCGGTTGGCGCCGAGATCGCGCACGAAGGACTGGTCGATCTTGATCTTGTCGAAGGGGAAGCTGCGCAAATAGCTGAGGCTGGAATAGCCGGTGCCGAAATCGTCCATCGAGATGCGGACGCCCAGCGCGCGCAGCGCATGCAGGCTCGCCAGCACCTGCGCGCTCTTCTCCAGCAGCAGCGTCTCGGTGATCTCGAGCTCGAGCCGCCGCGGCGGCAGGCCGGAATGCTTCAAGGCGTCGGTGACGATCGAGAGCAGATTGCCGCTGCGGAACTGCAGCGGCGACAGGTTGACGGCGACGCGGACGTCGTCCGGCCAGGCCGCGGCATCCAGGCACGCCCGGCGCAGCATCAAGCCGCCGAGCGGGTTGATCAGGCCAGTGTCCTCGGCGACCGGAATGAACTCGGCCGGCGAGACCATGCCGCGCTCGGCATGCGGCCAGCGCACCAGCGCTTCGAAGCCGGTGATGCGGCCGCTCTGGAGGTCGATCAGCGGCTGGTAATAGGGGCGCAGCACGTCGTTCTGGATGGCGTCGCGCAGCTCGACCTCGATCTTGCGGCGGCTCTGGGCTTTTGCATCCAGCGCGGCCTCGAAGAAGGCGAAGCTGCCGCGCGCGTCGAGCTTGGCGCGTGACAGCGCCATGTCGGCGCTCTTGAGCAGTTTTTCGGACTCATCGCCGTCGCCGGGTGCCATCGCGATGCCGATGGAGGCGCCGATCACCACGGAATGGCCGTCGAGCAGATAGGGATCGGCGATGGCTTCCAGGAGACGCTTGGCCAGCATCACAGCGTCTTCGGGCCGCGCCAGACCGCTTTGCACGATCGCGAACTCGTCGGAATTGAGCCGCGCCAGCGCATCTTCCTCGCGCAAGGTGGAACGCAGCCGCTTGGCGACGCCGCGCAGCAGCTTGTCGCCGACCGCGTGTCCCAGCGTGTCGTTGACCGACTTGAAACTGTCGAGCCCGAGGATGAGCAGCGCGGCCTTGTCGGCGCTGCGCCGCGTGTGCAGCAGCATCTCGTCCATCTGCTGGCGCAAGAGATTGCGGTTGGGCAGGCCGGTCAGCCCGTCATGCTGGGCCATGAAGGCAAGCCGCGCCTCGGCGCGCTTGCGCTCGGTGATGTCCATCAGCGCGAGCAGCACGGCGGGCCGCTCGGCATAGGTCAATTCGCGGGAATAGATCGCAAGGTCGATCAGCGCTCCGTCGGCCTTGACGTGCTTCCAGGTGCGCCCGGCCTGCTCCTCGCCGGTGGGATCGGCGGTCCAGGGCGGCTCGCTTTCGAAAGCCTGCAAGGAGCGTATCTTCAATTGCTCGAACTCGGCGCGGCTGTAGCCGTAATGCGCAACCGCGGCGTCGTTGACGCCGAGGATGCGCTCGTCGTCCAGCGCGCACACGATCATGGGAACGGGATTGCCGTCGAACAGCAAGCGGAACGAGGCCTCGCGCTGCTTCAATTCGGTGATGTCGACACGCAGGCCGACGACGCCGCCGTCGTCGGTCAAGCGCTCCTCGATCAGGATGACGCGGCCGTCCGACAGCGTCTGCTCGTGGCGCGCGGCGGGTTGATAGAGCTTTTGCAGCCGCTCGGCGATCCACTCGTCTTCGTGGCCGATGGCTTCGGGATAATCACCGCGTGCGACGCCGATGCGCAGCGTGTCTTCGAGACGCGCGCCTTCTTCGAACAGATCGGCGGTCTTGCGGTAGATCTCGGCGTATTTCTTGTTCCAGAGCACGTAGCGGCCGTCGGCATCGAGAAACACGATGCCCTGCGGCAGGATGTCGATGGCCTGGCGCAGGCGCTCATGGGATTTGCGCGCTTCCGCGATCGCGGCTTCCGCCTCGGCGCGGCTGCGCAGGATTTCGTCGCGGTCCGAACGGGTTCGCGACGCGCGCGGCAAGCGTGGCTTGCGTGGCAATCGGCCGGCCCGGGCACGCGCGCTTCCGTTTCGCTTTCTTGCTTTTCGAGACCCCAAACCCAACTTCACTCGTCCCAATCGCGCCCAGTGGGCGGTAGTTTTGGGGCAAGTGTCTGAAAGAAAGGTAATCTTGGGTGACCGCGCCCGCCAGGACCGCGCCTTGCGAACACCGAGAGCCCGGCTCTCGTGCCTGTTCGCGCGGCGCAAGCGGGCCAGATGGCGCGCCAGGCCCGTGGCCTCGTCGCAATCGGGGAGAGAGGTGACGCAAAAACGTGCCCTCTCCATGAATCAATTCCGCCCGCGCGTCCGATTGCATACGGGATCGAAACGGGCATCGTTCCGCGCACGAATTTTAGTCAATGCAGGATACGGTTATCGCACTGTTAAGAATCGGGCGGGCCCGCGACAAGACGACGACTTTCGGACGACCTCATTGGACATGGGGATCGTCATCCCGGGCGCAGCTTTACGCTGAGGCAACGGCTGTCAAGACGCCGTGAGATTGCGGCTGGGCGAAAGCCTCATTCTTAACCCGGACGCGGCGTTGGGTTATAAGGGCTGCGCATGAGTCCCCGCCACATCGCCCCTCTCCTGCTTGTCATGACGCTCCTGGCCGCCGGCGGCGCGCTGGCTCAGGACAAGGGCAGCGTCAGCCCGAAGCCGCTGCCGCCGCTCGCCAATCCCAACGACCCTGAGGTCGCCGCCAAGGAGCTGTTCGCGCGCAAGCTGCTGCCGTCGAAGGGGTCGGCCCACGTCATCGGCTCCTACACCAAGGGCTGCATCGGCGGCGCGGATCAGATGCCCGTCAACGGCGACCATTGGCAGGTGATGCGGCTGTCGCGCAATCGCAGCTATGGCCACCCCGAGATGATCGCGCTGATCAAGCGGCTCGCGGCCAGGGCGCACAAGAACGCGGGATGGCCGGGCATCCTGGTCGGCGACATCGCCCAGCCGCGCGGCGGCCCGGCGCTGTCGG
>NZ_JALBHA010000512.1:0-4419 GCF_023006445.1 Bradyrhizobium sp. SHOUNA76 | reverse complement strand
AGCGTCGCCACGGCGGACAGCGGCACCTGGGCGTTCGGCGCGCCGACCGTGGTGCTCGCGGCGCCCGGCAGATAGAGCTTCGACAGGATCGAGGGATCGCGCTGGTACATCGGCAGCGCCTCCAGCACCACGCGGTACTGGTTGGCCTGGCCGTAGATGGTCGAGATCTGCCGCTGCGCGAAGGCGTCGTTGAGCGTATCGGTGATTCCTTGCAGGCTCACGCCGAGCTGCCCTGCCCGGGTGCGATCGACGTCGAGCTGCGCCCGCAGACCGCCCTCCTGCGCCTCGGAGGAGACGTCACGGAACAAGGGATCGCGCCTCATCTCTGTGACCAGCTTGCGCGCCCATTCCGACACCAGCGTCGCGTCGGTTCCGGTCAGCGTATACTGGTATTGCGAGCGGCTCGACTGGGTCGAGATCTGCACGTCCTGCACGGGCTGGAAATAGACGGTCATGCCGGGGATGCCGGCCACCCGCTCCTTCAACCGGGTGATCACCGCGCTCACATCGTCGCGCCGCTCGCCACGAGGTTTCAGCGTCATGACAAGACGCCCGACATTGGTGGTCGGGTTGACCGAGCCCGCGCCAATGACCGAGACCACGCCGGTCACATCAGGGTCGGCCTTGATGGCGTCGGCGGCCTCGCCCTGCCGCTTCTGCATCTCCGCGAACGACACGTCGGGCCCGGCTTCCGTCACCGCCGTGATCGAGGCGGTGTCTTGCAGCGGCAGGAAGCCTTTGGGAGCAACAACGTAAAGCACAAGCGTCGCAACCAACGTAGCAAAAGTCACGACCAGCGTGGCGCGCTGGCGTTCCAGCACCCACAGCAGCGTCCGGTGATAGGCCTCGACGGTGCGGTCGATGAAGCGGCTGATAGTCGCCAATCCCGGCACCGCCAGCTCCTCATGGGCGTGCTTGAGCAGGCGCGAGCACATCATCGGCGTCAGCGTCAGCGAGACCACGGCCGAGGTGACGACCGCGATCGTCAAGGTCAGCGCGAATTCGCGGAACATGCGTCCGACGAGGCCCGACATGAACAGCAGCGGGATGAACACCGCGATCAGCGACACCGTCAGCGAGATCACGGTGAAGCCGATTTCGCTGGCGCCCTTCAGCGAAGCCTCCATCGCGCTGTCGCCATTCTCCATGTGGCGGACGATGTTCTCGATCATGACGATGGCGTCGTCGACGACGAAGCCAGTGCCGATCGTGAGTGCCATCAGCGACAGATTGTCGAGGCTGAAGCCGGCGAAATACATGATGCCGAAGCTCGTGATCAGCGATAGCGGCAGTGCCACGCCCGCGATCACGGTTGCGCGCAGCGAGCGCAGGAACAGCAGCACAACCAGCGTCACCAGCACCACGGCAAGGACCAGCGTGAACTGCACGTCGCGCACCGAGGCGCGGATGGTGACGGTGCGGTCGGAGACGATGGTGAGGTTGACGCCGGCCGGGATCGCACGCTGCACCTTGGGGATTTCGGCGCGGATCTGGCTGACAACGTCGATCACGTTGGCGCCGGGTTGGCGCTGGATGTCGATGATGACGGCCGGCGTGCCCTGGTACCAGCCGCCGGTGCGGTCGTTCTCCAGGCCATCGACGATCTGCGCGACGTCGGCGATGGTGACGGGCGAACCGTTGCGGTAGGCGATGATGACGGGCTTGTAGGCGTCGGCTGCGGCGATCTGGTCGTTGGCCGCGATGATGTAGGATTGCTGCGCGCCGTCGAGCGAGCCTTTCGGCCCCGAGACGTTGGCGTTGGCAATTGCGGTGCGCAGATCTTCCATGGCGATGCCATAGGCGGCGAGCCGCGCCAGATCGGCCTGGATGCGCACGGCCGGCTTCAACCCACCGAGCACCGAGACGCGTCCGACGCCCGAGATCTGGCTCAGCCGTTGCGCCAGAAGCGTATCGGCGATGTCGCTCATCGCCCGCAACGAGATGGTGTCGGAGCGCAGCGCCAGCGTCATCACCGGCGCGTCCGCCGGATTCACCTTGGCGTAGGTCGGCGGGTAAGGCAGCGTCTTGGGCAGCACGCCCGCCGCGGCATTGATCGCAGCCTGCACGTCCTGGGTGGCGCCGTCGATGTCGCGGTTGAGGTCGAACTGCAGCGAGATCTGGCTGACGCCGAACGAGCTCGTCGAGTTCATCGCCGACAGCGACGGGATCTGCCCGAGCTGCCGCTCCAGCGGCGCGGTGATCAGCGAGGCGATCACGTCGGGGCTGGCTCCTGGCAGCTGCGTCGTCACCTGCACGGTCGGGAAGTCGACCTGCGGCAGGGCCGAGACCGGCAGCGCGAAATAGCCCAGCAGCCCGCCAATCAGCAGCGCGATGCCGAGCAGCGAGGTTGCGATCGGCCGTCGGATGAAGGGTTCGGAAACACCCATGGGATCTGCCTGCCGCTCAGGCGGCTGTTGTCGGGATCATGGCTGCTTGGCTCCAGATCCCGATGCTCCCGGCCCCGGAGCCGGCCCGGTCTGACCCTTCTGGTCGCCTTCGCTGCTCTTGCGCTTGGCGCGGAACTCGCCGTCCTTGCCTTGTCCGTCCTTTTGACCTTCCTTCTGACTTTCCTTGGCGCCATCCTTCTTCTGACCGTCGGGCCCGCGCGAGCGCTTGCGCGGGGCGAGATCCGCCGACGGGGTCTGGTCGTCGCGGCCGATGGTCACCTTCGAGCCATCCGACAGATTGGCAAAGCCCGTTGTGACGACCTTGTCGTTTGCCGACAGGCCGCTTGCGATCACGGCGTCATGCTCGTTCTGCTGCGTCACCGTCACCGGCTTGGCCGAGACGACGTTGTCCTCGCCGATGACATAGCTGAAAGTGCCGATCGGGCCGCGCTGGACGGCAGATGTCGGCACCACCAGCGCCTGCGTCAAGGTCTCGACCTTGAGACGGACGTTGACGAACTGGCCCGGCCAGAGCTGGTAATTGGCGTTGGGGAATTCCGCCTTGAGCTTGAGCGTGCCGGTGGTCTGGTCGACCTGGTTGTCGATGCCGGTGAGCTTGCCGGTGTCGATCACGGTGATGCCGTCATTGCCGAACACGTCGACTGCGAGCGCGCCTTTCGCCGCCGCGGCATTGACTCGCATGATCTGCTGCTGCGGCAGGCTGAACCACACCGCGATCGGCTGCAGCTGCGTGATCACCACGAGACCCGTGGTGTCGGAGGCGTGGATGATGTTGCCCTGGTCGACCTGGCGCAGACCGGCGCGCCCCGAGAGCGGCGCGACGATCTTGGTGTAGCTGAGCGTTGCCGCCGCGTTGTCGATCGCAGCCTGATCGGCTTTGACCAGTGCCTCGGTCTGTGCAACCAGCGCACGCTGGGTATCCGCCTGCTGCTTGGAGCCGGCATTGGAGGCGGCGAGCTGCTCATAGCGCGTCAGGTCGATGCGCTGGTTGGCGAGCTGGGCCTGATCCTGCGCCTTCTTGGCGACCGCCTGGTCGTATTGCGCCTGATAGATCGCCGAATCGATCTCGCCGAGCACGTCGCCCTTCTTGACGTCCTGTCCCTCGGTGAAATTGACCGCGATCAGCTTGCCGTCGACCTGCGAGCGCACGGTCACGGTGTTGAGCGCGCGGATCGCGCCGACGCCGTCGAGATAGACCGGAACGTCCTGGACCCGCGGGCTCGCCGCCAACACGGGCACCGGCAGATCGGGCCGCTGGTTGCGGTTGTTGGCCTGTTGCTGATGCGTGGCGATCCAGCCGAGATAACCGAGCCCGCCGAGGATGGCGAGCGTGATCAAGGTCATGACGAAGCCGCGGCCGCGCGATTTTTTCGCCGTCCCCTCTTCCGCGCCCTGCTTCGTATCCGGCTTAAAGAGCATTGACCGGTTTCTCCATTCGCGGCTCCCAGCCGCCGCCGAGCGCCTGATACAGGCTGACGATGGCGAGCAGGCGGGCCAGTTGCGCCTGTGACAGCGCGTCTTCCGCCTGGAACAGCGTCAGTTGAGTGTTGAGCACGGTCACGATGTCGGCGGTGCCGGCGCGCAATTGCTGCTCGGAGAGATCGAAGGCGCGGCGCGAGGCGACAACGACGTCGCGCTGCAATTGCAGCTTGATCGTGGTCTGCTTGATCGAGAACAGCGCATTGTCGACGTCGGCAAAGGCCTGAACGATGGTCTTGCGGTAGGTCTGGAGCAGCTCGTCCTGCCGCGCCTTGGCGAATTCGAAATTGCCGAGGATCTTGCCGCCATCGAAGATCGGCTGGGTGGCGCTGCCCACGAGCTGGAAGAAGGCCGCATGCGGCTGGAACAGCGAGACCAGTGCCGAGCTCTGATAGCCGCCATTGCCGGTGAGCTGGATGGTCGGAAAGAACTGCGCGCGGGCGTTACCGATGTTGGCGGTCGCCGAGGCGAGCTGCGCCTCCTGCCGGCGGATGTCCGGCCGCTGCGTCAGCAACTCCGACGGCAGGCCGGG
>NZ_JALBHA010000511.1:0-4422 GCF_023006445.1 Bradyrhizobium sp. SHOUNA76 | reverse complement strand
AAGGCGCGCTCGCTACATTGGTAGAATTTGCCGTGCGTCACCTCGCCTTGCGCGCGCGAGGCCTCGACGAGATCGAACGCCACCACCTTGTGGCCGGCCTTGACCAGATTGGCCGCCATCGGGCCTCCCATGTTGCCCAGACCAATGAATGCGATCGTGGCCATTGTCGTTTCCTCCGCTGTCGTGTTGTTAGCTGAACTTCAGCTCGTCGGCGCCGATCTCGGCGAGATACGGCGCAAGCATCTGCGGCGTCACATCCTCGATCCGTGGCGGCGACCAGCTCGGATTGCGGTCCTTGTCGATCACGGCGGCGCGCACGCCTTCGCGAAAGTCGTCGCTGCGGAAGACTTCCAGCGCAGCCCGATATTCGCGCACCAGACACTCCTCCAGGCTTGAGGCGGTTCGCGCGAGCCGCAACAGCTTCAGCGTCACCACCATGCCCCGCGGAGATTTTTCGTTGAGCGTCTTCAGCGTGGCCAGCGCAAATTCCGAGCCGTCCCGTTTCAGCGCAGCAAAAATGTCGTCCATGCGATCGAAACCGAACAATGCATCGATCGCAGGCTCCTTTGCGGCCACCGGCCCCGCGGTCTCCCCGGTCTCAAAACCGCTGATGAGCTTGCTGACATCGGCTGCGGTCACGCCCTTCCGAACTTTCGTGAGCGCCTCGCGCAGCTCCGGCCATTCAGCCGCCGGCACAACCGCATCCGCGAACTTTGCGTGGATCGCGTCGGGGCCGTTCATGGTCTGGCCGGTCAGGCCAAAATAAGTGCCGATCTCGCCGGGCGAGCGCGACAGCAGCCAGGTGCCGCCGACATCGGGGAAGAAGCCGAGCCCGACCTCGGGCATGGCCAACCTGGTGCGATCGGTGACGACACGATGGCTGGCATGGCCTGACAGCCCGACGCCGCCGCCCATCACGAGGCCGTCCATGAACGCCACATACGGCTTCGGATATTTCGCGATCCGCGCATTCATGACGTATTCCTGGCGCCAGAACCGCGCGCCGAGATCGCCGCCTTCGCGCGAGCTCTCCCAGAGGCCGCGAATGTCGCCGCCGGCGCAGAGGCCGCGCTCGCCGGCGCCTTCCAGGATGATCGCGGCGACATCAGGATCGGTTTCGAACGTGTCGAGCGCCGCGTCGATGCCGATGGACATCTCCAGCGTCATTGCGTTGATCGCCTTGGGGCGGTTGAGGCGGATCACGCCCGCCGCGCCCTCGCGACGAACGATGAGATCACCCTCTTCCACTGCATTCATCGCGCGCCCTCGATCAGTTTGCGCGCCACGATCAGCCGCATGATTTCATTGGTGCCTTCAAGGATCTGGTGCACGCGCAGATCGCGCACGATCTTCTCGATGCCGTATTCGCTCAAGTACCCATAGCCGCCGTGGAGCTGGAGGGCGTGGTTGGCGACTTCGAAGCCGACGTCGGTGCCGAACCGCTTGGCCATCGCACACAGCATGGTGGCATCAGGGTCCTTGCGATCCAGCGCGGCGGCAGCGCGCCACAGGAAGGTGCGAGCAGCCTCGAGCTCGATCGCCATGTCGGCAAGGCGGAATTGCAGCGCCTGGAATTCGTCGAGCCGCTTTCCGAACGCCTTGCGCTCCTTCATGTAGGCGCGCGCCTTGTCGAGCGCGGTCTGCGCACCACCAAGCGAGCACGCCGTGATGTTGAGGCGGCCGCCGTCGAGGCCGGCCATCGCGATCTTGAAGCCGATGCCCTCCTCGCCGAGGCGATTGGCGACCGGCACGCGCGCGTTCTCGAACATGACGGCGCGGGTCGGCTGCGCGTTCCAGCCCATCTTGCGCTCGTTGGCGCCAAAGGAGACGCCGGGCGTCTTGCCGTCGATGACGAGGGTCGAGATGCCGCCGGGGCCATCGCCGCCGGTGCGCACCATCGCAACCAGCAGATCGGTGCCGCCAGCCCCTGAGATGAACTGCTTTTGGCCGTTGAGGACGTAATGATCGCCATCACGCACCGCGCGGGTGCGCAGCGCTGCGGCGTCCGAGCCGGCTCCCGGCTCGGTCAGGCAATAGCTCGCGATCAGCTCCATGGTGCAAAGCTTTGGCAGCCATGTGTGGCGCTGGGTGTCGCTGCCGAAGGCATCGATCATCCAGCTCGCCATGTTGTGGATGGAGATGAAGGCCGAGGTGGTCGGGCAGCCCGTCGCCAGCGCCTCGAAGATCAGCGCCGCGTCGAACCGCGTCATCGCGGATCCCCCGACGTCGTCGCGGATGTAGATGCCGCCCATGCCGAGCGTTGCCGCCTCGCGCATCACGTCGACGGGAAAATGCTTCTCCTCGTCCCAGCGCAACGCGTGCGGCGCGATCTTTTCCGCCGCAAACGCCAACGCCATGTCGCGAATTGCGATCTGATCCTCGTTCAGAGCGAACTGCATGCTGGGCTGCTCATTTTTCTCGTCATTGCGAGCGAAGCGAAGCAATCCAGACCGTCTCCGCGGAAAGATGCTGGATTGCTTCGTCGCAAGGGCTCCTCGCAATGACAGCCGAGGAACTTACTTCATCAGCGGGATCGAGAATTCCGCACCTTCCTTGACGCCGGACGGCCAGCGTGAGGTTACCGTCTTGGTCTTGGTGTAGAAGCGGACCGAGTCCGGGCCGTGCTGGTTGAGATCGCCGAAGCCCGACTTCTTCCAGCCGCCGAAGGTGTAATAGGCGATCGGCACCGGGATCGGCACGTTGATACCGACCATGCCGACGTTGACCTTGGCCGCGAAGTCGCGCGCGGCGTCGCCGTCGCGGGTGAAGATGGCAACGCCGTTGCCGTAGTCATGGTCCGACGGCAACGCCAGCGCTTCCTTGTAGTCGTGCGCACGCACGACCGAGAGCACGGGGCCAAAGATCTCTTCCTTGTAGATCCGCATGTCCTTGGTGACGTTGTCGAACAGCGAACCGCCGAGATAGAAGCCCTTCTCGTAGCCCTGCATCTTGAAGCCGCGGCCATCGACGGCGAGCGTGGCGCCTTCCTTAATGCCGATGTCGATGTAGCCCTTGACCTTCTCGACCGCCTCGCGCGTCACCAGCGGACCGTAATCGGCCGACGGATCGATCGAGGTACCGATCTTGAGCGACTCGACGCGCGGGATCAGCTTTTCCATCAGGCGGTCGGCGGTGGACTTGCCGACGGGAACGGCGACTGACACGGCCATGCAGCGCTCACCGGCCGAGCCGTAGCCCGCGCCGATCAGCGCGTCGACCGCCTGGTCCATGTCGGCGTCGGGCATGATGATGGCGTGGTTCTTGGCGCCGCCGAAGCACTGGCAACGCTTGCCGGTCTGCGCCGCACGCTCATAGATGTACTGCGCGATCGGCGTGGAGCCGACGAAGCCGACGGCCTTGATATCGGGATCGTCGAGGATGGCGTCGACCGCTTCCTTGTCGCCGTTGACGACGTTGAGGATGCCGGCGGGCAGGCCCGCCTCGATCATCAGCTCGGCTAGCAGCATCGGCACGCCGGGATCGCGCTCGGACGGCTTCAGGATGAAGGCGTTGCCGCAGGCGATCGCAGGCGCGAACTTCCACATCGGGATCATCGCCGGGAAGTTGAACGGCGTGATGCCGGCGACGACGCCGAGCGCCTGCCGCATCGAATAGATGTCGATGCCCGGGCCGGCGCCTTCGGTGTACTCGCCCTTCATCAGATGCGGGATGCCGCAGGCGAATTCGGCGACTTCGAGGCCACGCTGGATGTCGCCCTTGGCATCGGGCACGGTCTTGCCGTGCTCGCGCGCCAGCAGCTCGGCGAGCTTGTCGTAGTCGCGCTGCACCAGCTCGACGAATTTCATCATGACGCGGGCGCGGCGCTGCGGGTTGGTGGCGGCCCATTCCGGCTGCGCGGCACGGGCGTTCTCGACGGCAGCGCGGACCTCGGCTTTGGACGCCAGCGCGACCTTGGCCTGGACGTCACCGGTCATCGGCTCAAAGACGTCTGCCGTCCGGCCCGACGTGCCCTTTACTTCCTTGCCACCGATGAAATGTCCGACTGAACGCATGGAATGATCTCCTTGAGGCCGAGCTTGAACGCTTTGACAAATCCTATCGACCTGCATTTATTGGGATTCAAGTCTGAGATAATGCACCATAGATGTGCGAAAATGCTGGATCAAGGCGCTATCGATTGGGACGACTTCCGCTTCGTGCTGGCCATCGTGCGGGGCGGCTCGGTCTCGGCTGCGGCAAAACAGCTCGGGGTCGACCATGCCACGGTGATCCGCCGCGTCGACCGGCTGGAGAAGCACCTCTCGGCAAAGCTGTTCGACCGGCGCAAGACCGGCTATCTCCTCACCGAGGCCGGCCAGCGCGTCGCCGACAGCGCGGAAGCCATGGAATCGACCATCGTCGCCAACCAGGAGCAGGTCGGCGGCTCCGTGGCGCGGCTCACCGGGACGGTGCGGATCGGCG
>NZ_JALBHA010000510.1:0-4432 GCF_023006445.1 Bradyrhizobium sp. SHOUNA76 | reverse complement strand
GTCGGCGCCGACGGGGCGCGGACGCGGCAAGGGATTCGACAGCGGCACGGGGGACGGCGCGGGAAGATTGATCACCGTGCCAAACATCGGCGCGGGATGCCGGCCGGTCTGGAGGAACAGCGCATTGGCAACGATCGCACCGATCGCAGCGACGGCAACGAGGCCAGCCAGCGTGTCCTTGGGGCTGTGCAGCAGCACGCGCATGACGAGATTGCGCTCGGTATCGACATCGACCACCGCGGCTTTGGCGCCACGGCGGCGGGGAGCGGCTTCGTCCTTGGCAGACTTCTTAGGCACTTTTCTTCACCAGAGCGGGTTGGTCCTGAGTTTGGTCATGCGACTCTTGGCGCAGCACCGGCGTTAGCGTCGCGATGTTGCTCTCGGCCGGCTTGATTTGCGGCGGCGTGTAGACGAGCGGCAGCTTGACGGTGACGGCGGTGCCCTCCCCGAGCTTGCTTTGTACCGTCAATTCGCCGAGATGCAACGCCACGAGGCTCTTGACGATCGACAATCCGAGGCCGGTGCCTTCGTGACGGCGCTGGTAGGTCTTGCCCGCCTGGAAGAACGGCGCGCCGATGCGCTTGAGATCATCAGGCGCGATGCCGACGCCGGTGTCGCTGACGCGCAGCGTCAGCTGCGATCCGGTCACCGCAGCGGAAACGGAAACCTGGCCACCGCGCTCGGTGAACTTGATGGCGTTGGCGACGAGATTGAGCACGATCTGCTTGAAGGAGCGCGGATCGCCGGTCATGACGGGCAGGTCCTGCGGCGCGTCGGTGATGAGGTCGATGCCGTTCTCCCGCGCCTTCAGCGCCAGCAGATTGCAGCAATGCATGAGCGAGGCGCGCGGCGCGAACGGCTCGGACGCGATCTCGAAATTGCCCGATTCCATCTTCGACATGTCCAGGATGCCGTTGACGACCGACAGCAGATGCTGGCCGGAATCGTTGATGAGCTGGGCATATTCCTTGCGCTGGGCCGCACCCAGCATCAAGGTCTGCTCCTGCGCGATCATCTCGGAGAAGCCGATGATGGCGTTGAGCGGCGTCCGCAGCTCGTGGCTCATGGTGGCGAGGAAGCGCGTCTTGGCGGCATCGGCCGCTTCAGCGGCACTGCGCGCCTGATCCAGCGCCTGCTCGGAAAGCTTGTGACCGGTGACGTCGCGCATCACGGCGACGACCTCGGCCTCGCGTGTGACCTCGCTATGAGGATTTTTGCCCATATCCTGGTCGAGGGGGCGGCAGCGCATCTCGACCCAGAGAAAATCGATCTGACCGCGCTCCGAACCATCCAACTCACGCCGCAGCCGGAACTCGACGCTGCGCACCTCGCCACGCGCGGCATCGGACAGCGCCGTGAGATAGGCCGGGCGATCCGCGACATGGACGCGGTCGAACAGGCCATGACCGAGCAGTTGCGCCACCGGCATGCCGAGCATGGCCTCCGCCGCCGGCGAGATGAACTGCACCGCGCCGTTGCGCTGATGCCGCGAGACGACGTCGCTCATGTTGCGCGCGAGCAGGCGATAACGCTCCTCTTCGCGCGACAGCAGCGCGACGCTGGTGCGCGCGAGCGATTCCGCGCCGAAGGAGAGACCCGCGGCATAGAGCGTCGCCGAGGCGACGCCGAACGCCATCAGCACGCCGCGTTCTGCGGCGCTGGTGTCTGCTGACGGCAGCCAGCCGAGCTGGCCGATGAGGATCAGGATTCCCGCACAGGACAGCGCGAGCAATGAGGCGAAGGCGGTGACGCGGCGCGAGGCCGACAGCGCCGCTTCGAGGGGAACCACGACCAGCCAGACCGCGGCGAATGATTCGATGCCGCCCGTGGTACCCGCGACGGCCATGATCAGGCCGGCGAGCGCCAGCGACGACAGCACATGCGCGCCTTCATAGCGGCCGGTGCGCGACAGGAACCAGGACAGCAGGATCGGCGCGATCAGCCATGCGAAAGCGGCGACCTCGATTGCGCTCGGCGCGCCGCGCATGGCGAGATAGACCGGGAATGCGGCAAAAGCCGCCAGGCTGCCGAGCAGCCGCGGCGCCATGAAGGCACGATGGCGCGCTCGCATCAGCGCATCGTAACGCGCGGAGGGATGCAGCAGTGCATCGAGACAATCGCGGATGATACTCAAAACTGTCACGGGTCTCGCGCTTCGGCTCATTCGTCGGAAGACGCGCCGGAACGCCTCCTTGTCGTTGAGCCACCGTGTCAGAGCGACCTTAAACGAGTGCTAAGGCGGCGCTGCGCGCGGCCGGACGCCGGGACATCGCGGGGCTTTTTAGACGATTTGCCGACGTCTTCAGTGAGGATGGTGAACACAGGGTTTCACCGTTCCCGCTCATGGTTTCGAATTGGTAGATGCGCATGCCGGCAGAATCACGGGCGCCGGCGTCAATCGAAAATTTACGACAACGTCGATCCCAAAGAATTTTGCGTAAATTTTCCGCGAATTAAGCTCAAGGCAATCACTTGCGATTTATCGAGAGTTGCTAGGTCCGACGTCCGCGGAGATCGCCGCGGGCGGGATCGAACGTACAGGTCGCAAGATGCGCTTTCTGCTTCGCATCACATTCTGGCTCGGGCTGGTGCTGGTGCTCCTGCCCAGGGACAAGACACCCGAATCGGAGAAGCTGCCGCAGATCGGCGCCGCCGACGCGGTGCAGGCTGCGACCGCGGCCGTCTCGGACATGACTCAATTCTGCAAGCGCCAGCCGGCGGCCTGCGAGGTCGGTGGACAGGCCGCGACCATCATCGGCCAGCGCGCCCAGGACGGCGCGCGCAAGATCTACCAGATCATCAACGACAAAAAAGAGCAGATCTCCAACGACAAGAACGACAAGAGCGAGAAGAACGAGAAGAAGGCCCCCGACCATACCGGCTCGATCGCGATGGCCGGCGAAGGCGATCTCGTCTCGAGCGAAGCGCCGCACGACACGCTGAGCCAGGACGACCTGGCACTGGAATGGCGCGGCCCGCAGCCGGCGAATTAGCGCCCAAACCCTATCGATTTCGGCCCCTCGCATCCCTATATTGGCGGGAAGCGGGAACACGGGCCAGCATGACCACGATCGACGAAATCAGGGATAATTTCGAGCTTCTGGACGAGTGGGACGACCGCTACCGGTACGTCATCGAGCTTGGCCGCACCCTGGAACCGATGCCGGAGGCGGAACATTCCGCCGAGAACAAGGTCAATGGCTGCGTCAGCCAGGTCTGGCTTCAGAAGCTGGTCGATCGCGGCAATGGCGCACCGATCCTGAAGTATCGCGGCGACAGCGACGCGCATATCGTGCGGGGGCTGGTCGCGATCGTGCTGTCGCTCTATTCGGGCCGCACGCCGCAGGAGATCCTCGATACCGATGCGATCGCCGTGTTCAACGAGTTCGGCTTTCGCGATCATCTGACGCCGCAGCGCTCCAACGGCCTGCGCTCGATGGTCGACCGCATCAAGACCGATGCGAAAGAGGCGCTGGCGGAAGCGTCGTAAAGAAGCTTCGTAGGGAGCTCCCGTAGGGTGGGCAAAGCGAAGCTTGCCCACCTTCTGAGTGTGGTCGAAAAAGACTCGTGGGCACGGCGCTTCGCGCCTTTGCCCACCCTACGAGGCCTCCCGATCGGCGGCCTTTCGCACTACCCGCTCTACTTCCCCTTCTTCCGCTGCTGCTGCCCGAGGCCCATCTGCTTCGCCAGTTGGGAGCGCGCCACCGCGTAGTTCGGCGCGACCATGGGATAGTCGGCCGGCAGGCCCCATTTCTCGCGGTATTGCTCCGGCGTCATGTTGTACTGCGTGCGTAGATGGCGCTTCAGCGACTTGAACCGCTTGCCGTCTTCGAGACAGACCAGATAATCGGGCGCGATCGACTTCTTCAGCGAGACCGCCGGCTTCGCCGGCTCGAGCGGCGCAGCCTCGGTGCGGCCCGACGACACCCGCACCAGGGCGCCGTGCACCTGGCTGATCAGGTTCGGAATATCCGCAGCCGGCGTCGGATTGTTGCTGAGATAGGCCGACACGATGCTCGCCGTCAGCTCGATGAAATTCTTAGCCCCGGCATCCGACATGGGCCCGCCCTCTCTCCACCTTGCGCCTCACGGGATAGACGACGCCGAACTATTCCGTGTCAACAATACGTTCGGCCGAAATACGACAACTGACGAGGATGAGCTGATGCAAGTGAGGAGTGGTGCTTTCCTTGGGCGCAGCTGCCTCAGCTCCGCTGGTCGAGATGGGCGCGCAGCTCGTCGATCGAGGCAAAGCGCATCATGCCCTCCGGCATCTGCGCTTCGATCGAGCCGTCGGAATAGAGCGAATAGGCCATACCATCGACGATTCCGGATTTGAGCACGGTCACGGGCGGCTGCTCGACAATTGCCGGCGTCGGCTCGGGTGCAGGCGGCGGAGCGGCCTCTGCGAAGGTCGATGGCGAGCGCGCCG
>NZ_JALBHA010000050.1:0-23474 GCF_023006445.1 Bradyrhizobium sp. SHOUNA76 | reverse complement strand
ACGTCGGCCCGCCGCAGCGGCGCCAAGCGCCGGTCGCAGTCGCGCGGTGGCTTCGGCCTCGGCCGTCTGGTCTATTGGGGCGCGGTGCTGAGCCTGTGGGGCGTGATCGCCGTGATCGGCGTCGTGATCTATGTCGGCGCCCATCTGCCACCGATCCAGTCCCTGGAGATTCCCAAACGCCCGCCGACGATCCAGATCGTCGGCATCGACGGCAGCATGCTGGCGCAGCGCGGCGAGATGGCCGGCGCCAATGTCGCGCTGCAGGACTTGCCGCCTTATTTGCCGAAGGCGTTCATCGCCATCGAGGACCGCCGCTTCTATTCGCATTTCGGCATCGATCCCGTCGGCGTCCTGCGTGCCCTCGTCACCAACGTGCTCCATCGCGGCGTCTCGCAGGGCGGCTCGACACTGACGCAGCAGCTCGCCAAGAACCTGTTCCTGACCCAGGAGCGCACCATGCAGCGCAAGCTGCAGGAGGCGGAGCTCGCGATCTGGCTGGAGCGCAAGCATTCCAAGAACGAGATTTTGGAACTTTACCTGAACCGCGTCTATTTCGGCTCGGGCGCCTATGGCGTCGAGGCGGCGGCGCAGAAATATTTCGGCAAGTCGGCCAAGAACGTCACGGTCGCCGAAGCGGCAATGCTCGCCGGCCTCGTCAAGTCGCCCTCGCGGCTCGCACCGAACCGCAATCCTGAAGGCGCAGAAGCGCGCGCGCAAATCGTGCTCGCGGCGATGGCTGATGCGAAGTTCATCACCGAAGCGCAGGCGAAGGCCTCGATCGGCCAACCCTCCTACAATGTGAAGCCGGCCGGTGCCGGCACGGTCAACTACGTCGCCGACTGGATCGGCGAGGTGCTGGACGATCTGGTCGGCCAGATCGACGAGAGCATCAAGGTCGAGACCACGATCGATCCGAAGCTGCAGAGCGTGGCGGAAGCCGCCATCATCGACGAGCTCGCAGCCAAGAGCGTCAAGTTCAACGTCAGCCAGGGCGCGCTGGTGGCGATGACGCCTGATGGCGCCGTGCGCGCCATGGTGGGCGGGCGGAACTATTCCGAGAGCCAGTACAATCGCGCGGTCACGGCCAAGCGCCAGCCCGGCTCCTCGTTCAAGCCGTTCGTGTACCTCACCGCGCTCGAACAGGGTCTGACGCCTGACACGATGCGCCAGGACGCGCCGATCGAGGTCAAGGGCTGGAGGCCCGAGAACTACACCCACGAATATTTCGGCGCGGTGACGCTGACGCAGGCGCTGGCGATGTCGCTCAACACCGTCGCCATCCGCCTCGGCCTCGAGGTCGGGCCGAAGAACGTCGTGCGTACCGCGCACCGGCTCGGCATCTCCTCGAAGCTCGAGCCGAACGCCTCGATCGCGCTCGGCACCTCCGAGGTCTCCGTGGTCGAATTGGTCGGCGCCTATGCGCCCTTCGCCAATGGCGGCTTCGGGGTGGCGCCGCATGTCGTGACGCGGATCAGGACGCTCAGCGGCAAGCTGCTCTACATGCGCCAGCCTGAGGAACGCAATCAGGTCATCGACCCCCGCTATGTCGGCATGATGAACACGATGATGCGGGAAACGCTGATATCAGGCACCGCCAAGAAGGCGGAGATCCCGGGCTGGCCGGCGGCCGGCAAGACCGGCACCAGCCAGGATTATCGCGACGCCTGGTTCATCGGCTACACTGCCAACCTCGTCACCGGTGTCTGGCTCGGCAATGACGACAACTCGCCGACCAAGAAGGCCACCGGCGGCGGCCTGCCGGTGGAAGTCTGGACGCGCTTCATGAAGACCGCGCATGAGGGTGTGCCGGTGGCGGCGTTGCCGAGCGCACCAGGTGGCTGGGGCCTGTCGAACCTGGCGCAGGCAGCTTCGCAGGTGTCGTCACCGACAGTGGCCGCGCCCGTTCCAGCATCGGCCAACAATGGCGGCTATCGCCCGCCGCCGACGCGAGCCAATGCGCGGCCGGAAGCAGCGGCGGGGCTGGATGGCTGGCTGATGGACCGGCTGTTTGGCGGGAATCGCTAGGCTTTGCCTGAGGTCCCCGTGGCCTCAAAACAAAAACTGCGAAAACAACCCCATGCACAGTAGCCGAGGATAACGAAATCAACGGCTTGCGTGAGCGGCACAGATGACTGAAGCGCGCTGCGCTGTCATTCCCCGCGACCCGGCTACGCCAAGGTTTCGCCGAGGTTTCAGTCTTGGGCGCGCCGAAGCTTTAGCGCAGGCGGCAGGCGGGGAATCCAGAACGCCGCAGCCCATCGATTCAATCACTACGGCCTCTGGAATACTGGATCGCCCGCTCCAGTGCGCAAGAGCGCACAAGGCGGGCGATGACACCTTCAAGACGTTGGCAGCGAGAGCCTAATCCTCGGCCCCGTAGCGGTGCAGATCATTGCCATACGTGTCGAGCCACTTCTTGGCGCGTTCCATCGACGGACACACCTTGCCGCAGACGCGCCAGAACCGCGCCGAGTGGTTCATCTCGACGAGATGGGCGACTTCGTGCGCGGCGAGGTAGTCGAGCACGAAGGCCGGCGCGAGGATCAGGCGCCAGGAGAACGACAGCGAGCCGGCCGAGGTGCAAGAACCCCAGCGGCTGGACTGATCGCGGATCGAGAGGCGCTTGACCCTGACACCGAGCTCGGCGGCGTAGGCTTCCGCTGAACGCTGCAGGTCGCGGCGCGCCTCGCGCTTGAGGAAGTCACCGACGCGGCGATCGACATGTTCGAGCCCGCCGGCGACGCACAGAATGCGTTCGCCGCTATCGCGCACCTCGGTCCACACCGTGCCGCGCGTGCCGGCGCGATGAACGATGCGATGTGGCGTGCCGCGGAGCGGTATCACCGTGCCGGGCTGGAACGGCGCGGCCTTCGGCAAGCGACCGAGACGCGCGGCAATCCACGCACCGTGACGCTGCGCGAAGTCTTTTGCTTCGGCGAGCGTGCCGCGCGGCGGCATCGTGAGGATGGCTTCGCGGTCGCTCGGATGAATTCTGAGCGTGTAGCGCCGCGCGCGTCTGTGCCGGCGCAATCGGATGGCAAAAAATTGCGATCCGTGGGTGATGACGAGGGTCTTCGGTTCGTGGGGCCGCCGATAGAGGAGTGCGCGAGTGGCCATGTCTGTCAGTCCGGGGGGCAGGAGGGCGCCCGGATTCTGCCATAACCGCCGCCAGGGAAAGCGCTCGGCGCAAAAACAAATCATTTGCCCAATATACAGCGGTCTGGCGTCCGGGAGACCCTACAGACTGGGGTTGGAACCGGCTTTTTTCGCCCTCGCTGGATGCATGCGACACCCCCAAGGGGTGAGGACAGACTCACTCCTATAAAACTACCTAAATACCGCGAATCTGGAGGGAACTTGCCCCTGCCGAAGTCTCCGGCAGGGGCTGAGATTTCGACGGGAAAGCCGAAATCGGGGATTATTCGGCCGCGAGAGCCTGCAATGAGCTCGGATTCGCAGCCGAGACCATGAAGTCGTGAATCCGCGGCACGATCTCCGACTTGAAGCGCGAACCGTTGAACACGCCGTAATGTCCGACGCCCTTCTGGACGTAATGAACGCGGCGATGATCGGGAATCGCGCTGCACAATGTGTGCGTTGCTTCGGTCTGGCCGAGACCGGAGATGTCGTCGTTCTCGCCTTCGACCGTCATCAACGCCACGCGCGTGACCTTGGAGGGATCGACGCGGGTTCCGCGATGGGTCATCTCGCCCTTCGGCAGCGAGTGCTTCACGAACACGGTGTCGACGGTCTGCAAATAATACTCGGCGGAGAGGTCCATCACCGCGAGATATTCGTCGTAGAAGTCGCGATGCTTGTCGACGAGGTCGCCGTCGCCCTTCACCAGATGGGCGAAGAGCTGCTTGTGGGCGTCCATGTGCCGGTCGAGGTTCATGCTGATGAAGCCGTTGAGCTGCAGGAAACCCGGATAGACGTCGCGCATCATGCCCGGATGCGGGAACGGCACCTTGGTGATGACGTGGTTGCGGAACCAGTCGATGCCGCGCTCCTGGGCGAGATTGTTCACCGCGGTCGGATTGCGGCGGGTGTCGATCGGGCCGCCCATCAGCGTCATCGAGGTCGGCACGAAGGGATCGCGCCGCGCTTCCATGACCGAGACGGCGGCGACGACAGGCACCGAGGGCTGACACACCGCCATGACATGGGTGTTGCCGCCGAGGACGTGCAGCATCTCGATGACGTAGTCGATGTAATCGTCGAGATCGAAGCGGCCGTCGCTGAGCGGCACCATGCGGGCGTCGGCCCAGTCGGTGATGTAGACCTCATGCGCGGGCAGGAACGCCTCGACCGTGCCGCGGAGCAGCGTCGCATAATGGCCGGACATCGGGGCGACGATCAGCACGCGCGGCTGCGGGCTGCGCAGGGGACGAGCGAACTTGCGATCGAAGTAGAGCAGCCGGCAGAACGGCTTTTCCCAGACCGAGCGGATCTCGATCGGGACGCGGATGCCGTTGACCTCGGTGTCGTTGAGACCCCATTCCGGCTTGCCGTAGCGGCGCGTGGTGCGCTCGAACAACTCGCAGGCCGCCGCGACCGACTTGCCGACCTCGGTGCGCGCCCACGGATTGAGCGGATTCTGAAACAGGAGCTTGGTTGCATCGGTGACGGCGCGTGCCGGATTGAGAGAGGCCTGTGCCATCTCGTACATCCAGTACATCGGCGTCGTCAGGACCGGACTGCCTTCTGCAGCCAGGGGCGGCGCGCCGCCAAACTCACCAATCGGCATAATCATATCCCTCTTCGCATCGCAACATACTGCCGAATGCGTAATATTGCGTCAATGCATGCTTACGTACATCTACGTGGTCTGAACGGATAAATGACCCTGAATCCACGGGAAAGTGAGGTTATTCACCGCTCGAAAGCAGCGAGCCATGCTTCCTGGCGCTGCGCAAAAGGGCAAGGAATGCCCCAAATGATACCACCAGCAGCACTGCATTGATGGCCAGCGCGCTCAACATCAGATCGGTCCTAACGGTTTGCTCGATCAAGAGCGCCCGCATACCCTCGAACACGTAAGTCGGCGGCAGCGCCCAGGCGACATGTTGCAGCCAGAGCGGCAGCACATTGACGGGATAGTAGACGCAGGCGAGCGGCAGGATCGCGAACATCAAGGTCCAGACGATGCTCTCGGCGCCGAGGCCGTTTCGCAGCACAAGCCCCGACACGAAGATGCCGACCGACCAGCTGGTGAAGATCAGATTGCAGAAGAACGCGATCAGCGGCAGGCCGAGCGCATAGACGTTGAAGTGAAACAGGAACAGCGCCAGCAGCGTCATCGGGACGATCCCGATCGCGAGCCGGATCAAGCTCATGACCATCAGCGACAGCAGAAACTCGATGGGCTTCAGCGGGCTCATCATGAGGTTGCCGATGTTGCGCGCCCACATCTCCTCCAGGAACGAGATGGAGAAGCCGAGCTGTCCGCGGAACAGGATGTCCCAGAGGATGACGGCGCCGATCAGCGTGCCGCCGGCGCGCGCAAAGAAATTGGCGTTCTCGGCGATGTAGAGCTGGAGGAAGCCCCAGGTGATGACCTGCAGCGCCGGCCAGTACAAGAGCTCGAGCAGCCGCGGCCAGGACGACATCAACAGATACCAATAGCGCAGGATCATCGCGCCGATGCGATGGACGGAGATGCCGCCGCGGAGGGAGATGTCGGTCATTGCGGCAGCCCGTAGCCCGGATGAGCGAAGCGACATCCGGGTCTTTGCTCGCAGCGTTCCCGGGTATCGCTACGCTCACCCGGGCTACGATAGCTCCCCCTCATCTTGCCGCCTCCTTCGCGCCGTTCACCCGGCCGCGCGCGACGTCCAGAAACACCTCCTCAAGCGTGGTGCGGTTGTAGCGCGCCATGATGGCTTCGGGCGTGTCGTCGTCCTCGATGCGGCCGCGCTTCATGATGATGACGCGGTCGCAGAGCCGCTCGACCTCGAGCATGTTGTGCGAAGCCAACAGGATGGTGGCGTTGTTCTCCTTGCGATAGCGCTCCAGATGCGCCCGCACCCAGTCGGCGGTGTCAGGATCGAGCGAGGCGGTCGGCTCGTCCAGGAGCAGCAGCTCGGGCCGGTTGATCAGCGCTTTCGCAAGCGCGACGCGGGTCTTCTGCCCGGCGGACAGCTTGCCGTTGGCACGGTCGATGAACTCGTTGAGATCGAGATCGTCGACGAGTTCGGCGATGCGGCCGGCGAGGTGCTTCACCGCATAGAGCTTGCCGAACACCGTCAGGTTTTGCCGCACCGTGAGCCGCATCGGCATGTCGACATAGGGGCTCTCGAAGTTCATCCGCCCCAGCACGGCCGCGCTCTCCTCGGGCATCCGATGGCCGAGCACCTGCACGCGGCCGGAGGTCGGCAGCACCAGGCCCATGATCATCGCGATGGTCGTGGTCTTGCCGGCGCCGTTGCCGCCGAGCAACCCGGTAATGCTGCCGCGCGGCAGCGAAAAGGAGATATCGTCGACGGCGCGGGTCTGCTTGTAGACCTTGACGAGATGATCGACCGTGATCGCCGCGGACGGGCTGCGCTCCGCGACAGTCGGCCGACTTGAAGCCTTGTCATTCTCGGTCATGCTGACCGTTCTTCTGCTATTGCGGCAGGGAGCGCAAGGCTTGTAATCCGGTGGTTCCGCGAGCCCAGCGTTTGTGAGCTTAGAAGGTACCGCCACATTGGCCGACATGACCGAACTTGCCGCCTCCAACTTCCGCCACGCGCAGCGGCATATCCGCCTGGACACGATCCTGCGGCTGCGCTGGCTCGCGGTGCTCGGCCAGCTCGCCGCGATCTTCATCGTGGCGCAGGGGCTGGAGTTCGATGTCGAGATCGTCCCCTGCGTCAGCATCATCGCCCTGTCGGCGGCGCTCAATCTGGGACTCCAGACCGCGGCCAATCCGATGCACCGGCTGGAGCCGATGCAGGCGGCCGGACTGCTCGCGCTGAACATCGTGGAACTGGCTGGCCTGTTGTTCTTCACCGGGGGCTTGCAGAACCCGTTCTCTTTCCTGTTCCTCGCGCCGGTGCTGATCTCGGCCACGGCGCTGCCGGCCCGCTTCACCTTCGGCCTCGGTCTTCTGGCTGTTGCCTGCGCCTCGATCCTGTTCTTCTTCCATTTTCCGCTGCCCTGGGATTCCGACGATCCACTGGTGCTGCCGCCGATCTATCTGGTCGGCGTCTGGCTGTCGATCGTGCTCGCGATCGGCGTCACCAGCCTCTACTCGTTCCAGGTCACCGAGGAGGCGCGCAAGCTCGCGGATGCGCTGGCCGCGACCGAGCTGGTGCTGACGCGCGAGCAGCATCTGACTCAGCTCGACGGGCTCGCAGCTGCAGCCGCGCACGAGCTCGGCACGCCGCTCGCCACGATCTTCCTGATCTCACGCGAGCTGGAAAAGACAGTCAAGGACGCAAGTTTTGCCGCCGATCTGAAAACCCTGCGCGAGCAGACCCAGCGCTGCCGCGACATCCTGAGCAAGATCACCCAGCTCTCCTCGACCGGCGCGCCGTTCGACCGCATGAAGGTGTCGGAGCTGATCGAGGAGGTGGTGGCCCCGCACCGCGATTTCGGCGTCGACATCAAGGTGCGGATCGCGGTCGCCGCCGTGGCCGAGCCGGTCGGCTCGCGCAATCCGGCGATCCTCTACGGTTTCGGCAACATCGTCGAGAACGCGGTGGATTTCGCTCGCACCACCGTCGAGGTGAACGCGTGGTGGAACAAGGATGATATCGAACTCGTGATCTCCGACGACGGCCCCGGCATTCCGCCCGATATCCTCAACAGGATCGGCGAGCCCTATCTGTCGCGGCGGCGCAGCCAGGATGATGGCAGCGGTGAACGGCGCGGCCTCGGATTGGGCGTGTTCATCGCGCGCACCTTGCTGGAACGTACCGGCGCCAAGGTCTCGTTTACCAACCGGACCTTTCCGGAACACGGCGCCGTGGTCCAGATCACGTGGCCCAGGCAGCGATTTGAGGCTATCGAGACCCTCGAAGAAGCAATAGGATAGGGCATGATCCGGAAAAGCGTTCAGCGGTTTTCCGACAGGATCATGCTGAAAACAAGAATCGCAGGCGCGATGACGAGTCATCGCGCTTGAGGCCGCGACCTTGCGTCGCACAACAGGGCCGATCGACTATCGGCGGTCTTGGCACCGCCCGGTTGCGAGGCCATATGTAGACGCGTTGGAGAGAGGAAAAAACCTTGAACGCCATCGCCGAACTGAACGAACAGACCGACCGCTCGCTGCTCATTGTGGAGGATGACAAGCCGTTCCTGGAGCGGTTGTCGCGCGCCATGGAAACGCGCGGCTTTGCGGTGACGTCATGCGATACCGTCTCGGACGGTCTTGCGCAGATCGGCAAGGCTGCGCCCGCATTCGCGGTGGTGGACTTGCGGCTCGGCGACGGCAACGGCCTCGACGTGGTCTCCGCGCTGAAGAAGAAGCGCCCGGACGCGCGCGCGATCGTGCTGACCGGATATGGCAACATTGCCACCGCCGTCACCGCGGTGAAGATGGGCGCGATCGATTATCTCTCCAAGCCCGCGGATGCCGACGACGTCGTCGCGGCGCTGCTGTCGACGAGCGCTGAGAAATCCGAGCTGCCGACCAACCCGATGTCGGCCGACCGCGTGCGCTGGGAGCACATCCAGCGCATCTACGAGATGTGCAACCGCAACGTCTCGGAGACGGCGCGCAGGCTGAACATGCATCGCAGGACGTTGCAGCGCATCCTCGCAAAGCGCGCGCCGCGGTAATTCGTTCCCCGCAATCAATCTCTCACCGTCACCCTGAGGTGCTCGTCTTGCGAAGCAAGGCGAGCCTCGAAGGGCGACGGCCCGGCTGCATAGAGGCCGCGCATCCTTCGAGGCGCGCAAGAGCGCGCACCTCAGGATGACGGGACATAGGTCTCGTCGGAAACAGGTCTCGTAGGGTGGGCAAAGCCGCAAAGCGCCGTGCCCACGATCTGTCTGCTTTGGATAGAGGTGGTGGGCACGCTTCGCTTTGCCCACCCTACGACACCAACGTTTGCGGCGCCGCTACTCCCAGAAATCCGCGTGGCCCTGCGGGTCGACCAGGCGGTTGATCCGCAAGGCTGCCGCCATCGCGAACCGCACCGTCATCTGCTTGCGCGTGGCGGCCGCGAGCTTGTGCTCGGGCGCTTCGCACTGCATGTGCGCGCCATAGGCGTCCGCGACGATCAGGCCGGTATCTTGCGGAAAGATCTCGCACGGCAGGTCCTGTGTGAAGGCGAAGAACAGCCGGTCGCAATGAGCGCGGTATTCGTGCCATTTCTGGTCGGCGCGCAGATCCTCCACCGACGACTTGATCTCCACGATCCAGATCTCGCCGCGCTCGTTCAGCGCCACGAGATCGGCGCGCCGGCCCGAGGGCAGCGGCAATTCGCTGATGCAGGAGAAGCCGAGCGAACGCAGCAGCCGGGACGTACCGCGCGCGATGGCGAGCGCCGTTTCCGATTGGCGACGATCGGGCGGCGGCACGAGGGTGATGCGGGCGGTGTTGTCCATGAGGAGAGGATAACCGATTCCGTTTGAGGCGGACACTGTCTCTCCACCCGTCATTCCGGGGCGCGCGAAGCGCGAGCCGGGAATCCATACCTACAGGCGCTGTTGTAGGGTGAGCAGGTCACTCCGAATCTCGCCAAACTACTCCCTGTGGCTGGGTCCCGGGCTCGCGCCAAGTGGCGCGCCCCGGGACGACGGCGCGTGTGTGGCGAGCGCGCGGGAACCTCCCCTCCTCCACGCACTTATCACGCAGCCGCCGCACCTCGGCGGAACCACCCGAGGCTATCGGCGCATGATCGACGATCTCTGGTACAAGAACGGCGTGATCTATTGCCTGTCCGTCGGCTCCTATATGGACGCCGACGGCGATGGCATCGGCGATTTCAAGGGCCTGCTCCGCCGGCTCGACTATTTGCACGGCCTCGGCATCACCACGATCTGGCTGATGCCGTTCCAGACTTCGCCCGGCCGCGACGACGGCTACGACATCGCGGACTATTACAGTGTCGATGCCCGCTACGGCACGCTCGGCGACTTCGTCGAGTTCGCCCATGGCTGCAAGCAGCGCGGCATCCGCATCATCATCGATCTCGTCGTCAACCACACCTCGGACCAGCATCACTGGTTCAAGGAGGCACGGCGCGACAAGGCCTCGCCCTATCGCGACTGGTATGTGTGGTCCGACAAGAAGCCCGCCAACGCCAACAAGGGCATGGTGTTTCCCGGCGTGCAGAAATCGACCTGGACGCGGGACAAGGAAGCGGGCGCGTACTACTTCCATCGCTTCTATGATTTCCAGCCTGACCTCAACACATCGAACCCGTACGTGCAGGCGGAAATCCTCAAGATCATGGGCTTTTGGATCCAGCTCGGCGTCTCCGGCTTCCGCATGGACGCGGTGCCCTTCGTGATCGCGACAAAGGGCGCGAAGGTGAAGAATCCGGTCGAGCAGTACGACATGCTGCGCGCGTTCCGCGAATTCCTGCAATGGCGGCAGGGCGACGCCATCATCCTCGCCGAGGCCAACGTGTTGCCCAAGACGGACATGGAATATTTTGGCCGCGACGCCGACCGCATGCACATGATGTTCAACTTCCACGTCAACCAGCATTTGTTCTATGCACTGGCCTCGGGCGACTCGCGACCGCTGGCGAAGGCGTTGAAGGCGACCAAGCCGCGGCCGGCCACGGCGCAATGGGGCCTGTTCCTGCGCAATCACGACGAGCTCGATCTCGGCCGCCTGACCAAGGCGCAGCGCGATGCCGTGTTCAAATCGTTCGGCCCCGACAAGGATATGCAGCTCTACGACCGCGGCATTCGCCGCCGCCTCGCGCCGATGCTGGGCGGCGACCGCAGGCGGCTCGAGCTCGCCTACAGCCTGATGTGCACGCTGCCGGGAACGCCGGTGATCCGCTATGGCGACGAGATCGCGATGGGCGACGACCTCTCGCTGCCCGAGCGCAACTGCGCGCGCACGCCGATGCAATGGTCGACCGAGCCGCATGGCGGCTTCACCAAGAGCGACAAGCCGGCCTGCCCCGTCATCGACAAGGGGCCTTACGGTTATCCGCACGTCAACGTCGCCAAACAGCGGCGCGATCCCAACTCCATGCTGAACTGGACCGAGCGCATCGTCCGCATGCGCAAGGAGGTGCCGGAGGTCGGCTGGGGCGATTTCACCATCGTCCCGACGCGCGATCCCGCCGTGTTCATCATGCGCTACGACTGGCGCAACAATTCCGTGCTGTTCGTGCACAATCTCGATGAAAAGCCGCGCGAGATCGCGTTCTCGGTGGGGCTATCAAGCGAGGCCGGCGCGCACCTGATCAACCTTCTCGCGGAGGACCACAGCCACGCCGACAAGCGCGGCCAGCACCGAATCGTGCTGGAGCCTTACGGGTATCGCTGGTACCGGGTCGGCGGGCTGGATTATCTGCTGAAGCGGAGCGATATCGACGAGGATACGGTGCGGGGGAATAAGCATCCGGGGTGAGTGAATGCCGTCGTCTGCCCCGCTGCTTCAACGATCGTCATTGCGAGCGCAGCGAAGCAATCCAGAGTCTTTCAGCGGAGGGAGTCTGGATTGCTTCGTCGCATCAGGGCAAAATTGCTACGCAATTTTGTCGCGAGCTCCTCGCAATGGCGGCGAAATGGCGATGGCCAGCCTTACGCTTTGTCCATCCAGGACGACAGCTAGGGTGGAGTAACGATCACCCCCTCATTGCCACGCAGATCCAGCACGCCTTCGATCCGCTCGCCCTCGCGATCCAGGTATGTCGACAGCAAAACCTCGCTGCCGAACCTTATCGCACTCGTCGTCACCGCGATCGGCTCGGCTCCGAGATTGAGCGCCACGATCACGGCCCTGCCTTCGGCTTCACGGCGATAGATCAGAAGATCGCCTTGCGCCGCGATCGGATGATAATTGCCCGCGACCAGCGGCGGACAGCTCTGCCGCAAGCCGATCAGGCGCTTGTAGAGGTTGAGGATCGAGCGCGCGTCGGCTTCGAGATTGACGACATTGTCGCGCACATAGTGCTCCGGCAGCGGCAGCCACGGCCGCGCCGCGGAGAATCCGCCGAATTGCGAGGAATCCCACTGCATCGGCGTGCGGCAGCCGTCGCGGCCGACGCCGATGCCGGGCACGTTCTTCTCGAAGGGATCTTGGACATCCTCCGGTGCGATGGCCGCCTGGTGCATGCCGATCTCATCCCCGTAGTAGAGAGTCGGCGTGCCGCGCAACGTCAGCAGCAACATCGCGGCGACCCGAGCCTGTTCCGACCCGACGCGGCTCGCAACACGCGGACGATCGTGGTTGCCGAGCACCCAGTTCGGCCACGCGCCGCGCGGCAGCGCCTTCTCGTAATCCTCGATGATGGTCTCGATCGAGCGCGCGCTCCAGAACGTCGAGAGCAGCGCGAAATTGAACGGCATCTGCGCGCCGGTGAGGTCGTTGCCGTAATAGGCCATGAGGCGATGCAGCGGCAGATAGACCTCGCCGATCAGCACGCGGGCTCCAAAGCCATCGGTAACGCGCCGCATCTCGGCAATAACGTCATGCACCTCCGGCTGATCGGTGGAATATTGCGTCATGATCCTTTCGTTCGGCGGCCGACCCTCGACATAGTGCGGATTTGGCGGATTGTCGCGGAATTCGGAATCCTTGATCAGGTGCCAGATCACGTCGACGCGAAAGCCGTCGACGCCTTTGTCGAGCCAGAACCGCATCACGTCATAGATCGCGTTGCGGACGTCCGGATTGCGCCAGTTCAGGTCCGGCTGCTGGGCCAGGAAGGCGTGATAGTAATATTGACCACTGGTCTCGTCGAACTGCCACGCGCTGCCGCCGAACTCGGACAGCCAGTTGTTGGGCACGCCACCGTCTGGCGCCGGATCGCGCCAGATGTACCAGTCGCGTTTTGGATTGTCGCGCGAGGCGCGGCTCTCGACGAACCACGGATGCTGATCGGAGGTGTGGTTCGGCACGAGGTCGAGGATCAACTTCAGGCCGTTGTCGTGGGCGGCAGCGATCAACGTATCGAAGTCTTCCATCGTGCCGAACAGCGGCTCGATGCCGGTATAGTCGGCGATGTCGTAACCGAAATCGGCCATTGGCGAGGGGAAGATCGGCGACAGCCAGATCGCATCGACCCCCAGCGATTTCACATAAGGCAGCCGCTGCAGGATGCCGGCGAGATCGCCGATGCCGTCACCGTTGGAGTCCTGAAACGAGCGCGGGTAGATCTGATAGAAGATGCCGTCGCGCCACCAGTTGCCATCGCTTTGAACCATACCGGAAGACCCCAAAATCCGTATCTTGCGCAGGAGGACGCGACAACGCGGCCTCGGTTCAAATTGGCAGGCCAATTGGGACCGCCGTGTGGCGGTTGTTCCCGGGCGCGGAGACGAATCTTTTGCTTGGCGGCATGGCAAAAATCGGCATTGTGGCGCCATGACCGAGCAAAACGACACCCAATCCAAGGCGGGCGCGATCATCGTTCCCGTGACGCTGTTCGAGCAGAACTGCACCATCATCTGGGACGAGCCCACCAAGAAGGCCGTGGTGATCGATCCCGGCGGGGACGTGCCGAAGATTCTGGACGCGATCAAGCAGACCGGGGTCACCGTCGAGAAGATCTGGTTGACCCACGGCCATATCGACCATGTCGGCGGCGCGGCCGACCTGCGCGATGCGCTGAGGGTGCCGATCGAGGGCCCGCATGAAGCGGACAAGTTCCTGCTCGACAACGTCGTCGAGAGCGGCGCGCGCTTCGGCATGACCGGCGTACGCAATTTTGCGCCGGACCGCTGGCTCGCCGAGGGCGACACCGTGTCGATCGGCGACCTCTCGTTCGAGATTTTCCACTGCCCCGGCCATTCGCCGGGCAGCGTGGTGTTCTTCAACAAGGAATTGCGTTTTGCCCATGTCGGTGACGTCTTGTTCGCCGGCTCGGTCGGGCGCACCGATTTGCCCGGCGGCAGTCACGCCACCTTGATCAACTCGATCCTGACAAAACTGCTGCCGCTCGGCGACGACGTCGGCTTCATCTGCGGCCATGGCGCCGGCTCGAGCATCGGCCAGGAGCGGATGACCAATCCGTTCATCACCGGCGAGACATAGGCGCTATTCGGCGGCCTCGGTGAGTGCCGCCGCTTCGCCGAGGTGACGCTCGCCCCATTCGCGAATGGCGGCGACGACCGGCACGAAGCTCTTGCCCTTGCGGGTCAGGCGATACTCGACTTTCGGCGGCACCTCGCCAAAATCCTTGCGGTCGATCAGGCCGCTCATCGTCAGCGCCTTCAGCTCGCGGCTGAGAACGCGCGGAGTGATCTCCGCGCTGCCAGTCGTGCCGCGCAACAATCCGCTGCGGATCTCGCCATAGCGGCGCGGGCCGTCCTTGAGGTCCCAGATGATGCGCAGCTTGTACTTGCCGCTGATCATCTTCTGAAAGGCCGCGACCGGACAGGTTCGCGCCGGCATTGCCTTTGCCATGTCGTCTCCTCCATGCGCATCCAGCTGCAATGAGGATAGGAGCGACGTCGAAAAAGTCCATACTATCAATTTTGTCCATACTTGCGGGATCGTCCGCAAGCCGCAGATGATGACGCACACGACGAACAGGGAGCGTCACATGAAGCACTTCATGATCCGATATGAATTCAAGGACGGCGTCACAGAGGCCTGGCACCAGGAGATCGCCCGCTTCATCAAGGCGATCGACAGCGATCCAGAGCTAAAAGGACGGATCGGCTATCGCGTGCTGAAAAATCGCGACGACGGCCACTACTTCCATCTCGCCAGCGTCGCCGACGAGGATGCGCAGAAGACGCTGCAGTCGCGCGACTTCTTCAAGACCTATTCGGCGATGACGCGGCAAGTCTCCGGCGGCGAGGTGACGGCAACGCCGATCGAGTTGATCGACCAGACGGCGTAGCCGCAAACTCAGCTGTCGTCCCTGCGAACGCACTGCGTTCGCAGGAACGACGGCGAGACTACTTCATCAATCCCGCCGCGGTCAGCGCGCGCGTGATGATCTGGCCGAGATCGAAGCCACGGGCCTCCTCGCGCTTCGGCTCGGCCGGCTGTTCGGCGACCGCCGCGCGGATCGAGCGGGCGAGATGCGGCGCGGGCGAGAGCGCCTGCTTTGTTGCAGGCTTGGTTGCGGACTTGGCTTCCGCCTTCGCAGCGTCTGCGATCCAGTCGGTGAGGCCGAAGAATTTTGCGATGTGATAGGACGAGGAGATACCGGCCTCGATCAGGAAGGCGCCTTCGACACCATAGCGCTGATCGTTGTCGGCGAGCCCAAGCGGCGTGCCGTGCGCCATGTCGGTGATGGCGTAGAATTCGACCAGCGTCTCGCCGTCCTTGTTCCACCAGGCCTGGCGCGGATAGCCGTCGACATTGGTCTCCGCCATCGGCGCTTCCGGGAGATCATGCAGATCGAGCCACTGCTTGACGATCTCGTTGGCGTTGCCGGGATTGACGGTGCGATCGGCGCTGCCGTGCCACACCGAGATTTTCGGCCAGGGACCGCGATAATCGGAGGCGTTGCGCACGAGATCGCCGAGCTCGCGCGTTGGACGCACCGGGGAGTGAAACATGCCGTCCAACGCTTCGCGCAGATTCGAGGCGATGCCATAGGGCAATCCGGCAATGATCGCGCCGGCCGCGAAGACTTCCGGATAGGTCGCGAGCATCACCGATGTCATGCCGCCGCCGGCGGACAGACCGGTGATGAAGACGCACTTGGGATCGATGCGATGCGCCTTGACCATGTACGCGATCATCTCGCGGATCGAATGCGCCTCGCCGCTGCCCCGCGCCGTGTCTTCCGGATTGAACCAGTTGAAGCAGGTATTGCCGTTATTGATGCGCTGCTGCTCCGGCATCAACAGCGCGAAACCATAGTGCTTCGCGAGCGTCGACCAGCCCGCACCGAGATCGTAAGCCCCGGCCGTCTGCCCGCAGCCATGCAGCACGACGACCAGCGCGCGCGGCTTCTGCAACTGCGTCGGCACGAACGCGAACATGCGCAAGGCTCCGGGATTGTCGCCGAATCCCGTGATCTCTTCCAATGGACTGGACGCATCAGCGCTGCGACCGAGCTCGGCAAAGCGCAGACCGTCCAACCTGGGCAGACGTCTCAACAAATCGACATTTTTCGCTAACGACACGGCAAATTCCTGGTGGGCGACGTTCAACGTCCAGCCAAACCAGATAGTTGCTGCATTGCAAAATAAAAAGGCCGTGCGCTGCCAATCCTACGAAATCGTAGGGATTTCCCGGGGATCCGCAGGCATTAACCACCAAATGCCTCAACTTCGTGCAGAGGCGCGGCGCATCCACGTCAGGAATGCGACGCAGGCCATGATTAACGTCACAAACAGCGCAAGCGAAACGAGAAATCCTGCGCGCGCTGATTGCAAGGCTTCGACGGCGAAGAACACCGCGCCGATTGCGGCCACTCCGGCCGCATTTCCGATCTGCGCCGTGGTGCCGTACATCCCGGAGGCCGAGCCTGCGGCGACGGGCTTCACACTTGACAGCACCGCGCCGGAGAGTGGCGCCATCACCAATCCCTGACCGTAACCGAAGATGATCATGGTGAGCGCGAGCAGGAGCGGCGACGGCGCATCGATCAAAAGCGCGACGAGCGCGAGCGCGGCGAGGCCTGCGATCTGAAGCGCGCAGCCTTCGATCAAGACCTTGGTGCCGCGATGGCGCGCCCGCGCACCGCTGTGACGTGACGCCACGACGAAAGCGAGCGCGAGCGGAATGAAGGCCACGCCGGCTGAAAGCGGCGGGATCTCGAGCCCACGCTGCATGAAAAGCGTCATCACCAGATAGAAGGAGAGATTGGCAAAGAAGAAAAAGAAGGCAGCGCCAAGCCCGCGCAGGAAGGCGGCGTCCGCCAGCAGCGTCAGGTCGATCAGCGGCATTCCGCCGGCGCGCGCGACAGCATGCTCCAGCTTCAGGAACGCGGCCAGGATGACGCCGCCGGCTGCCATCACGGCCCACAGCCAGGGCGCCCAGCCGACATCGTGACCGAACAGCAGCGGGCCGATCAGGAAAAGCAGCCCCGCGAACAGGACCATGCTGCCTTTGATGTCGAGCCTTGTACCTGATCGCCGCGACGCCGACGGCATGATGCGCCAGGCCGCAGCCGCAATGACGAGGCCGCAGGGCACGTTGATGAAGAACACCGAACGCCAGCCGGTGCCGGCAAGATCAGCCGTGATCAGCAGACCACCGAGCAGGAAGCCCGCGGCGCCTGCCAACCCCAGCACGATGCCGTAGATGGCGAAGGCGCGGCTGCGCGTCTCATCGGCGAACAACAGATGCAGCGTCGCCAGCACCTGGGGCACCATCAACGCGGCGGTCGCCCCCTGCGCCAGCCGGGCGATGATCAGCTCCGCGCCGGATTGCGCGAGACCGCACCACAGTGACGTCAGGGTGAAACCGAGCACACCGGCCAGGAACACATTTCTGGTGCCGTGAATGTCACCGAGCCGGCCACCGGTGACGACCAGCGTGGCATAGGCGATCAGATAGATCGCGATCACGGATTCGATCTGCGCCGGCGAGGCCTTCAGCTCGACCGCGATGGTGGGAATGGCGACGTTGACCACGAAGGCATCGACGCCGAACATGAACTGGGCGGCGACGACGATCGCCAGCACCCACCAGCGGCGGGAGGAATCGATTTGTCGTGTGACGATCTGATGCATCTGCGCATGACTCTGGAACCTCGTTATTCCCAGGATTTCAGATCTCATGCGGTGCCGCGATTACCTCGCAGGTAGGAGGCCACGCATGCCTGCATTCCGCAACACGGGACACCGCACGATTGCGTTCGTGCCGTCAGGCACGTAGCCTCACCGTCTCAACGAACAGAAAAATCAAAGCCGGAGAGAACGCCATGGCGCGCCTGAAGTTCGGAGCCTTTCTTGCCCCGCATCACCCGATCGGGGAGCATCCGATGCTGCAGTTCCGGCGCGATCTCGACCTGGTCGAGCAGCTCGACGCGCTCGGTTATGACGAGTTCTGGTGCGGCGAGCATCACTCCTCCGGCTGGGAGATGATCGCCTCGCCCGAGATGTTCCTGGCTGCCGCCGGCGAGCGCACCAAGCGGATCAAGCTCGGCACCGGCGTGGTGTCGCTGCCCTATCATCATCCCTACAACGTCGCCCAGCGCATGGTGCAGCTCGACCACATGACCGGCGGACGCGCCATCTTCGGCTCCGGCCCCGGCGCGCTCGCCTCCGACGCACACACGCTCGGCATCGACCCGATGACGCAGCGCGACCGCCAGGACGAGGCCATCGGCATCATCCGCCGGCTCTTCAACGGCGAGCGTGTCACCGCCAAGAGCGATTGGTTCACCATGAACGATGCCGCACTGCAGATCCTGCCGCTGCAGGAGGAGATGCCGTTCGTCGTCGCCTCGCAGATCTCGCCCTCCGGCATGACGCTCGCCGGCAAATACGGCATCGGCATCATCTCGCTGGGCTCGATGACGACGCAGGGGCTGATGTCGCTGCAGCAGCAATGGCAGTTTGCCGAGGACGCCGCCAGGAAGCACGGCACCACGGTGAGCCGCGCCGACTGGCGCGTGCTGCTGACCTTTCACATCGCCGAGACCCGCGAGCAGGCGCGCAAGGAAGCCGGCGCCGGGCTGATGCGTTGGCACAACGAGTATAATGTCGGGACGCTGCAGCGGCCGGGCCTGACGGCATTCTCCTCGCCCGACGAGGCCGTGGACAAGACGGCCTTCGTCGAGGGCGCGGCATCCACCATCGGTACGCCCGACGACCTCGTCAAAACCATCAAGAACGTGATGCAGGTGTCCGGCGGCGTCGGCGCCGTCATCGGTTTCGTGCACGACTGGGCCAATCCGGAAAATACGCGCCGAAGCTGGGACATGGTGGCGCGCTATGTCGTGCCCGAGATCAACGGCTACATCGATTCCTTACGCAGGTCGCAGAAGTTCGTGATCGAGAACCGCGCGATCTTCGAGCGCGCGGGACAGGCGGTGATGGCCAAGATCATGGAGAACGAGAAGGCCGCCGAGGCGCTGAAGGTGACCGGCCCCGGCCGCGTCGCCATTCCCGCCGTCAACGCCCCGGATCTGCAGAAGGAAGCGGCGAAGCGATAGGTCCTGCTCCACTCGTCGTCCCGGGGCGCGCGCAGCGCGAACCCGGGACCCATCACCACAGGATGCAGCTTTACGAAGACTCGGAGTTACTAGCCTCGCACCAAAGCTTCTCCCTGTGGTTATGGGTCCCCGCCTAGGCGGGGACGACATCCGAGGCAAATTGCGCCGGCAACTCTCGCATCATCGTGCCCGGATTGTGTTACGCTGGCGGAGCCTGCCAACCGGAGCAACCCTCATGTCGATGCAGAATGTGGCCGCAAGGGTGCCCGACTTCACCGCGCCCAAACGCAACGCTCTGACGCACATTCCCGGCGACGAAGGCTGGCCGATCATCGGCAAGACGTTGCAGGTGCTGGCCGATCCCAAGGGCCATATCGAGGCGAACGGCGCCAAATACGGACCGGTCTACCGCACGCATGTTTTCGGCGAGACCAATGTCGTGCTGCTCGGGCCCGAGGCCAACGAGCTCGTGATGTTCGACCAGCAAAAGCTGTTCTCGTCGACCCACGGCTGGAACAAGGTGCTCGGCCTGCTGTTTCCGCGCGGATTGATGCTGCTCGATTTCGACGAGCACCGGCTGCACCGCAAGGCGCTGTCGGTCGCGTTCAAGTCCGGGCCAATGAAGTCCTATCTCAGCGATCTCGACCGTGGCATCTCCGCGCGGGTCGCGCAGTGGAAGGCCAAGCCCGGCGAGATGCAGCTCTACCCCGCGATGAAGCAGCTCACGCTCGATCTCGCTGCTGCATCTTTCCTTGGCGCCGACATCGGACCGGAGGTCGACGAGATCAACCGCGCCTTCGTCGACATGGTGGCGGCTGCCGTCGCCCCGATCCGCCGCCCGCTGCCCGGCACCCAGATGGCGGCCGGCGTACGGGGGCGCAAGCGCATCGTCGCCTATTTCCGCGAGCAGATCCCGCTGCGTCGCGGCAATCATGGCGGCGATGACCTGTTCTCGCAGCTCTGCCGCGCCACCCATGAGGACGGCGCGTTGCTGTCCGAGCAGGACATCATCGACCACATGAGCTTCCTGATGATGGCGGCGCACGACACGCTGACCTCGTCGCTGACCTCCTTCATCGGCGAGCTCGCCGCCAATCCGGACTGGCAGGACAGGCTGCGCGGGGAAGTTTTGGCGCTCGGGCTGGCGGCGGATGCGCCGAGCAGCTTCGACGATCTCGAAAAGATGCCGCTTTGCGAGATGGCGTTCAAGGAAGCCCTGCGGATCAAGCCGCCGGTGCCCTCGATGCCGCGCCGCGCCATGCGCGATTTCACCTTCAAGGGCTTTACGATTCCCGCCGGCACCGCGGTCGGCGTCAATCCGCTCTATACGCATCACATGAAAGACATCTGGCCGGAGCCGGATTGCTTCGATCCGCTGCGCTTCACCGAGGAAGCGCAACGCAGCCGCCACCGCTTCGCCTGGGTCCCGTTCGGCGGCGGCGCGCATATGTGCCTCGGCCTGCACTTCGCCTACATGCAGGCGAAATGCTTCGCGCGGCACTTCCTGCAGAACATCGAGGTGTCGCTGGAGCCCGGCTACAAGCCGGACTGGCAGATGTGGCCGATCCCGAAGCCGCGGGACGGGCTGCGGGTGCGGGTGAAGGCGGTATGAATGACCGTGTCCCGGACGCGCGAAGCGCGAGCCGGGACCCAGAATCTCGCGCCACTTTTGTTTGGAGAGATGGGCCCCGGCTCTGCGGAGCGGCACTTCGCGCCGCACCGCGTCCGGGGCACGGGACCTCACTCAGATCGTAGGTCTCGTAGGATGGGCAAAGGCGCGAAGCGCCGTGTCCACGTTTCGTCGCAATGAGAAGTATTCGTGGGCACGCTTCGTTTTGCCCACCCCTACGGCACCCGTTCCCTGAGCAACTACGCCCCCTGATCGAACGCCTTGCGCAAGGCCACATAGCCCTGCTGCTGTTGGCTCCAGTTGCGGCCGCCGGTCATGGCGCCGTCGATGACGAGGTCGTGGCCGTTGATGAAGCTGGATTCGTCGCTGGCCAGGAACACCGCGGCATGGGCGATGTCGTCGGGAAGGCCGGCACGCGGGATCGGCTGCGCGGTCTTGTAGACCTCGCGCATCACCGCGGGCGTCTTCTCCGCGGCGTCGGTCGAGAGCCCGAGCGCCTTGCCGAAAATGCCGGTCGCGATCGCGCCGGGCGAGATCGAATTGACGCGCACATTGGACTCGCCGAGCTCCATCGCCACGCATTTGGTGAGATGAATCACCGCCGCCTTGGCCGCGCCATAGACCATCGAGGACGAGAACCCGGCGAGACGTCCGGCGATGCTGCCGTTGTTGATGATGCTGCCGCTTCCCTGCTTCTTCATGTGGGGCGCGGCGTGCTTCATGCCGAGCATGACGCTGCGCACCAGCGTCGCCATCGCCGCATCGAAGCGCTCGACCTCGAGGCCCTCGATGCCGCCGGTCTGCGCCGGGCCGCCGGCATTGTTGAACAGGCAGTCGATCCGGCCGAACTTGTCCACGGCCAGCGCGATCAGGGCCTGCATCTGGGCTTCGACCGTCACGTCGGTCTGGCGAAAGATGCAGTCGGCCCCGAGCTGCTTCGCCAGCGCCTCGCCCTCCGGTAGGCGGCGCCCCGCGATCACAATTTTGGCACCTTCGGCAACGAAGACTTCCGCAGTGCGCAATCCGATCCCGCTCGTCGCTCCCGTGATCACCGCAACCTTGCCGTCCAGCCTGCCCATGGAATGTTCCTGTTTTCGAACGATTTGATGCCAAATGGCGAACATCGGCCGCTGCCATCGCCGCGGCGGACACTATCCCTGCCTGCCTCCGCCAAGGCAAGCTATGCTTGTGCGGGCGGGATGCGTAACATCCTCATGGACCGATCGATTTTCGAACGCATATCGCAACTGGGCTGCGCATGGGGAAGCTGATCGACGAATTCCGTAGGGGCTGGCAGGGTGCGGCGCCGCCATCGCTCGGTCTGAGCATTGCGTTTGCGGTGGCCTGCCTGCTGGTTGCGACGCTGGCGCGCTGGGCTCTCGCGCATGTGCGGCCAGATGTCTACTTCACCCCCTACTTTCCGGCCGTGTTCTTTGCCGCCGCGTTCGGAGGCTTCCGGATCGGAATCGTGACTGCGCTCTTCGGCGGCGTGCTCGGCGTCGTCGTGAATTTCAGCGATGCCTTGGCCGATCACGCACGGTTTGCCCTGCTGGCACTTTATTGGGCGGTCTGTGCGCTCACCATCTGGGGCGTCGAGCACTATCGCACCATGCTGGCGGAGCAGCGCCGGATCTCCAGGCGGCTGATCGAGGAAGAAGACTATCGCAAGCTGCTGGTCGACGAGCTCCAGCACCGGCTGAAGAACAAGCTGTCGACGGTGCATGCCGTGCTGCACCAGGTGCTGCATGACCAGCCGCTGGTCTGGGCCCGGGTCGATCCGCGGCTGCGCTCGCTGGCCGCGACCGATGATTTGATCTCGCGGATCGACAAGGCCGGCTGCGACATCCGCGATCTCCTGATCTCGGAGCTCGGCCCTTACGGCCATGTCCGCTTCACGCTCAATGGCGAGCGACTGTTCCTGCCGCCGAAGCTCGCCGTCACGCTGTCATTGATGTTTCACGAGCTTGCTACCAATGCAGGAAAATACGGTGCGTTCTCCTCGCCCCGTGGTCTGTTGCAGGTGTCGTGGACCGTCAGCGACGACCGCCTGACCATCACCTGGGACGAAACCGAGGGGCCGAGCGTGGACAAGGTGTCCGAGCCGGGCTTCGGCACCAAGCTGTTGAAATCGGCACTGTCGGCCTTCGATGGCAAATCCGAGATCTCTTACTTGAAGACCGGGCTGCATTGCATCATGCAATGCCGAATCCCGCGAAGCGAATAGCATCGTGCGCCACGTGAAAGCGCACCCGCGGCCCTCGCCCGCGGTTTCGCATGCGCTGTTGACCCTCTGTTAATGACGATCGTCAGCGCGCGTCGCAACGCCGCAAGTTTTCTCCAAAACACCCCCGTATTTCTCCGGACCCCTTAACCAAACTTAAGAGGGAACAACGCAAGATCGCGTCCATTGCAAAGGCGCCGAAACAACAAGATTCATGACTTCTATGAACGACAACACATACTCCGGCGCGAATGAAGCCGAGCTCGGTTTTCTCAAGGAAATCGTTAGAATGCTGCCGGCCGGCCTGACCGTGCAGGACGCACATGGCGAGCTTCTGCTGGTTAACGACGCCGCGGCCGCGCAGCTCGGCATGGACGGCAGCCGACCATCACCCGATCTGGCGCCGCGCCGCGAAGCCTGCCGCAAGGCT
>NZ_JALBHA010000509.1:0-4445 GCF_023006445.1 Bradyrhizobium sp. SHOUNA76 | reverse complement strand
AGCGCCCGCCACACCGGCGCCGCAGACCTCGCCCGCGCCCCCAGCTATGGACGACCCGCCGGTCGCGCAGCAGGACAGTCAGCCAATGAACGACGTGCTGCGGCAACTCTTTAACCGGTGATGGGCTGACTGGCGGGCTGAACTCCACGGCAACCCCCTTACATCAGCCTTCCCGCCTCCGGCTTCCTCCGAACGGACGAGGCTGCGCCAATTCACTTCCCCTTCCAGCCGCCCGGCGTCCACAGCGAGTAACCACGCCGCCCGGTCGCGCGGCCGCGCGGCGGTCCTTTGGCCCAAATTGTGGTAGAACGGCCCCGAAGGGGCTACGGCCCGTAGCGCCGGCGTCGATGGCGGCGCGAGAGGATCGGGATGGCAGGAGCGAACGATAAGAGACGGTTTCTGCGCGAGGGCCTGTTCGCCAAATACGTCGTCTCCCTCGTCGGCCTCGTCGTGTTCGTCCTCGCCGTCAACGGCGCGATGGAGACCTGGATCTCCTACCGCGCCACCCGGACGCAGCTCACCGACGGCCTCGAGGACAAGGCGCAAGCCGCGGCCCGCCGGATCGAGCAGTCGATCTCGGAGCTCGATCGCCAGATCAGCTGGGTGACGCGGGCGAGCCAGGACACCCTCGAGAAGCGCCGCGCCGACTACGCCCAGCTGCTGCACCAGGTCTCCGTCGTCAACCAGCTGTTCCAGCTCAACGGCGATGGCCGCGAGGTGCTGCGCGTCTCGCGCCAGTCGACCACGACCGGCAGCAACGCCGACCTCTCCCGCGACATGCGCTTCACCGAGACCGTCGCCCGCGGCGTCAGCTATGCGCCGGCCTGGTTCGCCGACCGGACGCCGTTGATGTCGATCTCGGTGGCGCATTCCGGCTTCAATGCCGGCGTCACCGTGGCGGAGGTCGATCTCAGCTTCCTCTCCGACTTCCTGTCGGACGCGCAGGTCGGCAAGGCCGCCTTTGCCTATGTGGTCGATCCGCGCGGCCGCGTGCTGGCGACGTCGTCGAAAGGGCCCGATGTCGGCAAGGACCTGTCGAAGCTGCCGCAGGTCGCGGCCGCGATCGCGCCCGGCCACGAGCCCGACACCTCGGGCACCGACTTCAACGGCCATGCGGTGATGAGCGCCGCGAGCACCGTGCCGAAACTCGGCTGGAGCGTCCTGTTCGAGCAACCGACCACGCAGGCCCTGATGCCGATCCGCGACCAGCTGGTGCGCATCGCGCTCCTGATCGGGATGGGCCTGATGGTCGCTATCCTCGCCGGCACGCTGCTCGCCCGCCGCATGATCATCCCGATCACGGCGCTGCGCGACGGCGCGCACAAGCTCGGCGAGGGCGATTTCAGCCATCGCATCGAAGTGCGCACCTCGGACGAGCTGGAAGATCTTGCCGGCCAGTTCAACCGCATGGCCGGCCAGATCCAGGAGACCTATTCGAACCTGGAGACCAAGGTCGATGAGCGCACGCGCGATCTCGCGCAGTCGATCAACGAGCTGAAAGTTCTGGAGGAAGTCGGCCGCGCCGTCGCCTCCTCGCTCGATCTCAACGCCGTGCTGCCGACGATCGCCGCGCGTGCGATCGAGATCACCCATGCCGACGCGGTGCTGATCTACGGCTTCGATGCCGAGAGGCGCCGCTTCAACCTGGTCGAGGCCAATGGCATCGACAAATCCGCAGACGGCGCCCATGTCACCATCGACGAAGGCGAGAACATCCTGAGCGATGCCGCCAAGAGCGGCGAGCCGATCGCGCTTCCCGATCTCGATCATGCCGCCGAGCAGCCGCTGCGCGAGGTCGCGATCGCTGCCGGCTTCCACTCGGTGCTGGTTGTGCCGCTGGTCGACCAGCAGGGCACGCTCGGCTCGCTGGTGGTGCTGCGCCGCGCCGGTGGCGAGTTCGCCGGCAGCATCATCGGCCTGATGCGCACCTTCGCCAACCAGGCCGTGCTGGCGATGCGCAATGCGCGCCTGTTCACCGAGGTCGATCACAAGGGCCGCGAACTGGAGGCGGCGAGCGAGACCGTGCGGGCCCAGGCCGACAAGCTCAAGCAGCAGACCGAGCAGCTCAAGGACTGGAACAAGTCGCTGGAGGAGCGCGTCAAGACCCAGCTCGGCGAGATCGAGCGCATCCGCAAGCTCGAGCGTTTCCTGGCGCCCCAGGTGGCGCAGCTGATCGCTTCGTCCGACAGCCCCGAGGGGCTGCTCACCAGCCAGCGCCGCGAGGTGACCGTGGTGTTCTGCGACCTGCGCGGCTTCACCGCGTTCACGGAAGCGACCGAGCCGGAAGAGGCGATGAACGTGCTGCGCGAATATCATGCCGCGCTCGGCAAGCTGATCTTCAAATACGAGGGCACGCTCGACAAATATGCCGGCGACGGCGTGATGATCCTGTTCAATGCGCCGATCCAGTTCGAGGACCACACCAAGCGCGCAGTGAAGATGGCGGTGGAGATGCGCGAAACCATCGGCCCCTTGACCGAACGCTGGCGCAACCGCGGGCACAGTCTGGGCTTCGGCATCGGCATTGCGGTCGGCTATGCCACGCTAGGCCAGGTCGGCTTCGAGCAGCGGCTGGAATATGCCGCGATCGGCAGCGTCACCAACCTCGCCTCGCGCCTCTGCGGCGAGGCCAAGCCCAACCAGATCGTGGTCAGCCGCCGCGTCTACGGCATCGTCGAGCCTTTCGTCGAGGCCCGCGCCCTCGACGATCTCCAGCTCAAGGGTTTCAATCACCCCGTGCTCGCCATGGAGATCCTGAACTGGCGCGAGGAGGTGGAGAACGTGGTGGATGCCACGGCGGTGCGGATGCGGGGATAGCTTCCTCGCCTGCCTCAAATGGCGAGGCATCGCTTGTTAGCGCGCACCGACAGCATGTCGCGATCCCGCGGCACATCGCGCCCGGGTTTTGCGTAGGTCTTGCTACCCTTCGAAATGGAAGGGCGCAGGGAAGACCGGGCACCGGCTGGCACCCGCAAGACCCCTGTGCGTGAGTGCGTGATAGTCGCTCACAGGGGAGAAACAGGTGTGGCCGAATGCCCGGCCTTCCCTGCGCAGTGGTTGAAACGGCTTATGTCGCGCTCTCGCCGGTGAGTCGATTCTCTGTTGCCACCGTCGTCCTGCAGCTTTCATCGGATGCACAGGTCCGGTCGGACCTGCGCACCGCTGCAAGACTTGACGCCAGAAATTCGGGCGTCACGACCACACGATTTTGCCGTACGCGTTCGACATCGTCGTACACGCGCCCGCTGATCGCTCACGGGGACTACCCGCCCTGCGACCGCATCTGGCGCCAACGCCGCTCGCGTCCACCGCCCCTCACCCCACGAACCCTGACGATCGCGATCCGTCCCTTACCATGGGATGAGTTGGGAGGGAGCATAGGGCGTGTCGTAGTTCTGGTAAAGAGAAATTTGGATTATTCGAATAAGATGCGCAGAGCAAGCCTTCTCAGAACGTCGAAACAACCCCATGCACAATAGGCGGAAGATCATTCGGATCAATTGACTGTGAGGGCTAAGGTCGGGACGGCAGGGCTATCGGTCGATCCAGCAAAAAGATGATGCGCAACGGACTTCCCGCATCGTAGTACTAGGCGCACGTTTGACTGGAACGGTTGAGAAGAATGACAGGGGCCGAGGAAATGGCCAAGGGACTCATCCGCGGCGAGCTGCGGGCGAAGGCGGCCGAGAAAATCGTCGAGGCGGTAACGTGAGCGACACCCCCTCCCGCGGCGAGTTGATCCTCTACCGCACCGAGGACGGGCGGGACACGATCCGGCTGCGCGTGGTGGATGGCAGTCCGCCATCCGCGTTTCCTGCCGGCGCGAGGCGCGGCTCGGAGTACGGTTATCTAGTTGGGCTGCGGCTCGAAGCAACCGCACTTCTGGATGCTCCCCCGGACAATTTCCCCGAACCACATCCCACCTCCCCGCGACTAACCCTCGCCTCAACGGCGAGGCGACTCTGATCGGAGACGACCTGTGACGTTTGCCTTGCCTTCGCGTGCGTATGATCTGCAGATGCTGGACCGTCCCGCCGACCGGGCGCGCGACCAGGGCTGGGTCTATGGGCTGCCGCCGGGGATCAGCAGCGAGCAATGGCCGCTCGATCCGGTCACCGGCTTTCCGTTGATGCACGGCTTCACGCTGCTGCTGCCGGAAGACTATCGCGTGCATGGCGCGGACATCGTCGCATTGTCATTCTTCGGCACCCCGGCTGATCACACTGACGGCGGCGCGACCGATACCCCCGAGATCCGCGAGGCGGTGATGGCGCGGCCATCGCATCCGCGTCTGTCGCGCATGACCGACATCCTCGACTACGAATTTGCTGCGCTGTTGCTGACTAGAAGCGAATACGAAGGCGCGTTCGCGACGCCGCCGGCGCCGCTTGCGCTGGCAACAGTGGAGCGGCCGCGCTGGCTCGATGTCGGCGGCGCCAGCGCCT
>NZ_JALBHA010000508.1:0-4447 GCF_023006445.1 Bradyrhizobium sp. SHOUNA76 | reverse complement strand
ACGCACCTTGGCGCGGGCGGCCTCCCCCTTGCGACGCTCGGCTTCGCGCCGCCGCTCCTCCTTCTCGAACGCAGCGGCAGCCTTGCGCGCGGCCTGATCGTCGGTTTTGCGGGATGATTTCTTTGCGGTCTTGGCCGGACGCTGCTTCGGTGTCGGCTTGCTTTTGGGTTTGCGTTTGGGCTTGGCGTCGTCATCGGCAAGATCGGTGGGCAGTTCGGCGCTCTCCGTGAAGGCGCCGTCGGATCCGACGGGCCGCCTGAGCACGATGCCCGGCTTCGCCATGGTTGCCGCGACGATGTCAGGGTCGTCAGTCTCCTTCGCTGCGCCCTGATGAAACAGGTTGGAGCTGGCGCCCCAGGCCTCGAGCGCCGCCTTCATCGAGGGCGCCGCGATCGCCTGGTCGAAGAAGCCGAGCGAGGTCTGGTAGGTCTTCAGTTTCTTTGGCATGTCGCGCCGTTAGCGTAGATCGTAGCCCGGATGAGCGAAGCGATATCCGGGACTCATCCCGAAGTATATCCCGGATGTCGCTTCGCTCATCCGGACTACCAACTACGAATTTTCCACCAGCGCGTCATAACCCTGCTCGCTGAATGCCAGCAGACAAAACCCGTGCCCGAACGGATCGGCCAGCATCGCGATCCGGCCATACGGCGCATCGCACGCCGGCACTTCCAGGATCGCGCCGGCGCGCAGCGCGCGTTCGACGGCAGCATCGACATCATCGACGACGACGTCGATATGCACGGGCGTCCAGTGCCGCTCGTAGCGGCGGCGATCGCTGCCGGCGCCGAGCGTGCCGGCCTGCTTGGTCAGGAGATAGACCGGCGCGGGCCAGCCGAGCAGCTCGACGAAATCGGAGCCGAAGCGGCGGCCGACCGTGAGGCCGAAGGCTTCGGTGTAGAAGCTCGTAGCTTGCGCGACGTCGGGGACGTCGATGTTGAGAAGGAAGGTCATGCCGGCCTCGCTGCGCAGTTGCGCGGCGAACGTAGCCCGGATGGAGCGCAAGCGGAATCCGGGATGATGCCGCACGCTCGGCCGTCGGATTTCGCTGACGCTCCATGGGAGCTACGCAGGACTCTCCTCGTGATCGGACAAGCGCCAGCATGACATCATGCCACTGCTTTGCCCGACGGATCAATCAATATTCGGCATTGCCGAAATATCGAACGTTATCAAAGATGTGCCTACTATGCATGGGGTTGTTTTCCAGATTCGATGTCCGGCGGGCTTACTTGCCTCTCAGGCTGGCTCGCCGTGATCCTCGTTGCACTGTTTCGGTGATATCGCACCGGCAGGCGATGACGGCGCGCGCGGTCGGCAGCTTTCCCTTGCTTTCCTGTTCCCCGCCCCTACGGTCGCGCCGCCAACCAAGCGTTGAGACGAGAAAAGAATTAGACGAGACTTGCCATGACCGACACGATGAAATGCCCCGCCTGCAACTCCGAGCACGCCTATCAGGACCGCGGTCTCTGGGTCTGCCCGGAATGCGCCCATGAATGGAGCGGTACGGCGGAGACGGCCGCGGACACCGCGCAGGACGCCGGCGTGCGCGATGCCAACGGCAATGTGCTCGCTGACGGCGACAGCGTCATCGTGATCAAGGATCTCAAGATCAAGGGCTCCTCCTCGGTCGTGAAAGGCGGCACCAAGGTGCGCAACATCCGTCTCCAGGACGCCAGCGACGGACACAACATCGCCTGCAAGATCGACGGCATCGGCGCGATGAACTTGAAGTCGGAGTTCGTGAAGAAGGCGTAGCTCGCGCTAGCTTTGCCGCTGCGCCAGGTAAAACCCGCACAGCACCGTCACGAGGCCCGCGGTCTGCAAGAGCGTCGGCGGCTCGCCGAGCAGCAGCCAGCCGGTGAGCAGCGTCAGCGCCGGCACGCAGGCCGGAAACACCGCGGCGCGGGCAACGCCAAGGCGCTGGACCGAGACCGCGAACAGATAGAGCGCGGCGGGGCCGGCAAGCACGCCCTGCGCCAGCGCCTGGATGGCGTTCTCGGTGATGCCGATCGCCGCAACATGGGCGAGGCCGACGGTCGCGATGTAGACCGGCAGCAGCAGCAGCGACAGCACGTTGATGACGAGCGCGGCCGAGACGGCGGAGACGCGCCAGTGCCGCAGAGCTGCGCCGAAGCCGGCGAACATCAATCCCGTCAGCACGAAGATCAGATCGCCCAGCACGCCGTCGGCACCGATATGGCCGATCGATTCCGCGCCGATCACGCCGAGACCGCCGACGATGACGATCGCGCCGGCAAGGCGCGAGACGGAGATATGTTCCTTCAGCACGACCGCCGCGAGCAACAGGCCGCCGAGCGTCGCGCAAGAGGGCTGGATCACGCTGCCATGTCCGAGCGGCACGAACAGGAAGCCGGTGTAGGAGATCAGCGACATCACGGGGCCGCCGAGGACCATCAGCACGAGGCCCCTGCTCCAGCCGATGCCGCAGAGATCGCCGATGCCGGCGCGCAGCACCAGCGGCAGGAACGCGATGCCCGACCAGACATAGCGATGCACCAGCAGATCGACCGGCGTGAAGCCGACCTTGAGCCCATGCCGCGTACCGGCAAAGCCGAGCGCCCAGAACAGCGCCGCGGCAAGGCCGCAGACCACGCCGAGCAGTGCTGGCGCGGCATCGTCGTTCCGAGAAAGAGCGTCAGCGCCGCTCGTCCGCTGATCCATGGGATCAAGCCTTATGGCAACGTGCCCATCGGCTCAACCCACGCCGCTGCAGGGCTGGCACGCAGCGCAATCTGTAGCCCGCGTGAGCGCAGCGAATGCGTCACTCGTCTCGCCGTCAAGCCTGCACGCTGCGCGCGCGGAGTGCTTAGCGCGCAGCGGACGATCGCTCAGAAAAATCCCGGGCTGAGATCGAGGCCGTATGTCAGGCTGAGCACGAACACGAACAGAGCGGCGGCGGCGAACAGAGCGGTGTGCTTGAGAATGAACGCACGCGGCGAAACGGTGGCAACAACGGCTTTCTGCACAACGGGCATGACGGCCTCCATTATGATTTCAAAAATTGGCCGCAACGATGCGACCGCCGCATCAAGCAACGCGACGTGCAAAGCAACTGTTAAAAGGATCACGCCCGTTATGAACGGGGATACATAACCGGCACATTCACGCGAACTTGTTTCGCGGCCGGATTCTCAATCAGCGCATCGGTGTCAATTTCATCGTGCCGAGACATTGCACGATGCGCGCCGGCGCGAGATGCGCACGAGGCAGTTCCAACATCCTGCACGCGCGAAATGCGCAAGCAGCTTCGACGTCGAAGAAGTCGGTGAGGCAGTGGGTCCCGCCTCTCCGCGGAACCCACCTGCCGTCACGCGATGTCAGATCAGCGGGCAGCGCCGGTGGTGACGTCGGCGGTCTTCACCTTGCGCGGGCTGAGCACCTTCGCCTGGTGGGCTGAGGCGACCGCGGTCGGCGCAGCAGCCTTCTGCTCGACATGCGCGGCACCGAGGACGCGGACCTGCAAGGGCGAGACCGGAAATCCATTGGCCTCGTAAGTCGGCAGCTCGGCGGCGAAAGCCGCGGTGCTGCCCGCGATCGTCAGGATGGCGGCGGCGATCGACAGAGTCTTCTTGTTCATTGGTAGTGCTCCTGAGTGGAAGAGTCGGAGCATATTTAGGTGCGTTTTGCTGCATTGCGACATGCTTTGTTGCATTGCAACAGCGCGCGCCGTGCATGGCGATATGTTTAATACGTACAAGGCGTTGGCCGAATCACGTTCGGCCGCGACATGGCGGTTTTATGGACAGTGCTCAGCCACCGAGCACGTTGCCCCAGCCGTCGAAGAGATAGGCCTTCCAGGCCACGGCTCCGTCATCTCCCGTGCGGCTGGCCCGCCGGTAATCGTCGGCCTGATCTGCGGTCCAGGTGATGATCGTGTCCGTAAGGCGATCGTGCAGGATGGCGGGTTCGGTCGGATCGAAGGCGTCCATGGGGCGGAGTGAGGAATGCGTCATGGGCGACCAAACGCGCCAGCCGCAACAAAGTTGCGCGCAACGCGCGGCAGTTCCCCTTGGAACCGCAATGGAACCTGCGTTGCAGCTCAGCAACACCTGCCCGAAAAGCCGGTTTTCGCCGATTTGTGCCATTGCGCCGCCACACCGTCCCCCGAACAATCGACGCGCTGCGTGCCTTTCCGTGCAAGACTGTTTTCGTCAGACTGTTTGCATCATCGCTGTCCGGACAAGACGGGTTCGGGCAGAACCGTTTGGAGGCAGGGATCATGAACGATCGGCGGTCTCTTTTGGTGGCGGTCACGTGCCCCTCGGCGGTGCTAGCCGGCTGGCTGGCGCTTTCCCTCTCCGCCTATGCCCCCGCCCTCATCGAGAACAGCGGCGCCAATGCGGCTGCCGTCTCGCGCGCGAAGGATCTCAGCCGGCTCGACCTCGCCGACGTGCCGCACGCTGCGGCGATCGAGGACGGCATC
>NZ_JALBHA010000507.1:0-4461 GCF_023006445.1 Bradyrhizobium sp. SHOUNA76 | reverse complement strand
CGGTCGCCAGCACCACCGGCCCGCCGTCGAGCAGCCGCGCGATCACCCGCGCCTCGCCGTCACGGAAATACAATTCGCCGTGGCGCTCGAAGATCTCCGGGATGGTCATCTGGGCCGACGTCTCGATCTCGGTGTCGGCATCGACGAACGGCAGCTTGAGCCTGAGAGCCATGCGACGGCCGATGGTGGATTTGCCCACCCCCATCATACCGACGAGCACGATCGAGCGCGCGCCCAGCGCCGACAGGATGTCGGCATCGGACGAAGCTGGTATCGGCAACGCGGCGTCGGACATTGTCTCGCTCGGATGGATCTCGCTCGATCTGCCGCCAAAGGCGGCATGCTTTGGCCACCTATACGACCCCGCAGGGGGCCTCGCCAGAGGACTCTTGCCACGAAACGGCGAACATGTTGGATGATTTCATTGGTTAATTTGCCCGCCAAGCCCCTATACAAGACCCCTCTAGAGACCCCAGAACGATGCCCAGCCTGTTCCGCTTCCTGACGGCCGTCGCCGTGATCGCCGGCATCGTCTATGGCGTGGTCTTCGCGCTGGCGAACTTCGTCAATCCGAAGCCGCGGGAAATGACGGTGACGATCCCGCCGGATAAGTTTCTCAAGAAATAGGAGCTAGCCTCCAGGGCATGGCTACCTCGCCCTCCGATAGCAAGCTCACCGGCCTGTTCCTCGACATGCTCGCGGCGGAACAGGGCGCCGGGCCCAACACGCTCGACGCCTACCGCCGCGACCTCACCGATTTCTCGGAGTTTCTGGGCCGCGTCGGCCACAGTTTTGCGGACGCCGAAACGCAGACCTTGCGCGACTATCTCGCCGACCTCGACACACGCGGCTTCAAATCCACCAGCGTCGCCCGCCGCCTGTCGGCGATGCGGCATCTCTATCGCTTTCTCCTCAACGAACGCATCCGCAGCGAGGATCCCGCCGCGATCCTGTCCGGGCCCAAGCGCGGCCGCGGCCTGCCGAAGGTGCTGTCGATCGCCGATGTCGACCGCATGCTCCGCCGCGCCAAGGAATTGAGCGAGGCGCAGGATGCCTCGCCCGCGAAGCGGCTGCGCAGCTTGCGGCTCTATTGCCTGCTCGAGGTGCTCTACGCCACGGGCCTGCGCGTCTCCGAGCTGGTGGCGCTGCCGCGCTCGGCGGCCAAGCGCGACGCCCGCATGATCGTGGTGCGCGGCAAGGGCAACAAGGAACGGCTGGTGCCGCTCAACGAGGCCTCGCGACAGGCGATGGCGGATTATCTCGCGGCGACGGAGGCTGCCAAGACTGGCAACAAGACTGACAACAAGGGCGACAAGAAGAGCGTCCTCTCCGCCTCGAAATGGCTATTCCCCTCGTTCGGCGAGAGCGGACATCTGACGCGCCAGCATTTTGCCCGCGACCTCAAGGAGCTCGCGGTCGCCTCGGGCCTGCAGGCCCGCCTGGTCTCCCCGCACGTGCTGCGCCACGCCTTTGCCAGCCACCTCCTGCACAATGGTGCCGATCTGCGCATCGTGCAGACCCTGCTCGGCCACACCGATATTTCCACGACGCAGATCTACACCCATGTGGTCGAGGAACGGCTGAAGAGCCTGGTGCGCGACCTGCACCCGCTGGCGGAGAAGTGAGTTTCGGGAGCTGCGTCCCCTCGCCCGCTTGCGGGAGAGGGTTGGGGAGAGGGTGTTTCCACGACGGGACACTCCCCAAGAGGAGAAAACCCTCACCCGCGCCTTCGGCGCGACCTCTCCCGCAAGCGGGAGAGGTAAACTAACCGCCTTGACTTCGGCCACATCTCCGCAGAAAGAGCCGGGGCCTTTCGCATGATTTGGCGGGCTGGCTCGCAGCACACAGGCCAACCCCTTGAAGAAGCTACACTTCTCTTTGCAAATCTAAATCCGCTTCGCCGCCTCGCCCCGTCCTCCCTATATTGAGTTGATGCAAGACCAGATGCGCAGCTATCTCGACTTCGAAAAGCCCGTCGCCGAGCTCGACTCCAAGGTCGACGAGCTCAGGACGCTCGCGGCCTCCGGCACCGACATCTCGGACGAGATCGGGCGGATCGAGGACAAGGCGGCGCAGGCGCTGGCCGACCTCTATACGAACCTGACGCCGTGGCAGAAGACGCTGGTGGCGCGGCATCCGCAGCGGCCGCATTTCAACGACTTCATCAAGGGCCTGATCACCGAATTCACCCCGCTCGCCGGCGACCGCAAGTTCGGCGAGGACGAGGCGCTGGTGGCTGGCTTCGGCCGCTTCCGCGGCGAGCCGATCTGCGTGATGGGCCAGGAAAAGGGCGATTCCACCGAGAGCCGCATCCGGCACAATTTCGGCATGGCGCGGCCCGAAGGCTATCGCAAATGCGTGCGGCTGATGGAGATGGCCGAGCGGTTCGGCCTGCCGGTGCTGTCGCTGGCCGATTCCGCCGGCGCTTATCCCGGCATCGGCGCCGAGGAGCGCGGCCAAGCCGAGGCGATCGCGCGTTCGACCGATGCGTGCCTGGCGCTGACCGTGCCGAACGTTGCCATCATCACCGGCGAGGGCATGTCGGGCGGCGCCATCGCCATCACCACCGCCAACAAGGTGCTGATGCTGGAGCACGCGATCTACAGCGTGATCTCGCCGGAAGCGGCGTCCTCGATCCTCTGGCGCGACGGCACCAAGGCGCAGGAAGCCGCCAACAACATGAAGATCACCGCCCAGGACATGCTCCGCTTCGGCGTGATCGACAGCATCTTGAAGGAGCCGGTCGGCGGCGCCCACCGCGACCCCGCCGCAATGATCGCCACCACCGGCGATGCCATCGCCAAGGCCTTTGACGAGATGCGCGGCCTCGACGGCGACGCCATCCGCAAGCAGCGGCGGCAGAAATTCCTCGATATCGGCCGGAAACTGAGCTGATTCGGCTCAATTTCGGTGCCGTAGGGCCGTAGGGTGGGCAAAGGCGCGCTCTTGCGCGACCTGCCCACGGATTCTCACCGATCACACGCAGGTCGCGGGCACGGCGCTTCGCCCACCCTACGGGACCGTTCGGGAAACCCCGGTAACCCCGCGTTAACCCTTTTTTTGCCCAAATCAGCGATCTGAGTCCGGGTTGGGCCGAAAAGCCCAAGTTCCGTCCCAAGTCGCGTCCATTTAGTCTTCGTTGACCATGCCGATGGGCCAACGGGCTCGTGATCCCCGCTCGGGTTGCGACCACATGACCCAGAGGTTAGAATTTTAATCAATGGCTTCAGGGCACAAGCGCTGGGGCGTGAGCTGAAAAAGCCCGTCATGACGGGTCCGGTTGTCCGGTCGGATCATGCTCCATAAGAATTGGGGTTCGCGCTCTCTGCCCGGCACGGTGTGGGGTCCATCTTGATTTCTCGTTCGCTTGCTCGCGCGCTTTTGGCTTCGGTTGCGCTGATGACCGCCGGCATTCTGCTGGCCGGCTGCGACACCGACCAGGTCTCGCTCGCGACCAATGCCAAGGCCAATCAGCCGGTGCCGCCAAAGCTTCTCGCCGCGATGGTCGAGAAGGACATGGATCTGCAGTCGCCGATCCTGGTCCGCCTGTTCAAGCAGGAGGCCGAGCTCGAGGTCTGGAAGCAGGCCCGCAACGGCCAGTTCGCGCTGCTCAAGACCTATCCGATCTGCCGCTGGTCGGGCGATCTCGGCCCCAAGGTGCGCGAAGGCGACCGCCAGGCGCCGGAAGGATTCTACTCGATCAACCCGGGCCAGATGAATCCGCAATCGGCCTATTACCTCTCCTTCAACACCGGCTATCCGAACGCGTTCGACAAGGCTTTGGGCCGCACCGGCTCGCAGCTGATGGTGCATGGCGACTGCTCCTCGCGCGGCTGCTACGCGATGACGGACGAGCAGATCGCGGAGATCTATTCGCTCGGGCGCGAATCCTTCTTCGGCGGCCAGAAGGCGTTCCAGCTGCAGGCCTATCCGTTCAAGATGACGCCGGTGAACATGGCCAAGCACCGGAACAATCCGAACATGCCGTTCTGGAAGATGATCAAGGAAGGCTATGATCATTTCGAGGTGACGCGGCAGGAGCCGAAGGTCGATTTCTGCGAGAAGAAGTACGTCTTCGACGCGACCCGCACGCCCGATGCGAAGCGCGATCCCGTGTTCGACGCCTCGGCAAAGTGCCCGGCCTATGTGATTCCCGAGGACATCGTCGCCGCCGTGCGGGGAAAGCAATCCAGGGACGAGGCGGAATACGCCAAGCTGGTCGCCAAGGGCACGCCGGTGGCGCGCATGAACACCGGCATCGACGGCGGCATGAACAAGATCTTCGCCGCGAAGATTCCGGAAGGCTCGACCGGCCTGTCCGAAGGCGCCGAAGGCAACACGCTGCAAATGCTGGCAATGGCGAAGGCGCCGGGCACGATCCCCGGCCACGTCAATCCGCCCAAGCCGAATCTCGACGCGGTGGCGTCCGCGCCCGCGCCGCAGGAAGAGCCGGTGGTCGCC
>NZ_JALBHA010000506.1:0-4465 GCF_023006445.1 Bradyrhizobium sp. SHOUNA76 | reverse complement strand
GGCACCGGCGGCGCCGTAGACGCCGGCGACGTCGGAGGGACGGTTGATGTTGGAGACGCGGCCGCGCAGCACGGTTTTCGAGCCGCCGAACACGAGGCCGTAGTCGAGCCCGCCGGTGGAGAGGCCGTAGGAGCGGCCGCGGAAGTTGAGCACGCCCGAGCCGCCGGAACCGCCGATGATCCAGCCCGCCTTGTAGATCGTCAGCACCACGGTGCCGCCGTCGGCCAAGGCCGAGGTCGAGAGTCCGGCCAGGGCGGCAATGCCGACCAGCGCGGCGCGGAAGGTGGATGCGATCTTCATAGACGTCTCCGGGGGCTATTTTTCAGGGAGGGGAATCGAATCAGATGCGGCGAATCTACCCGATCGATCGCGGCGGCAACATGATGGGGGCGCGTGGGCCCGCTCTTCGCCAAGCACTCAACTGTCATCGCCCGGTTTAACCGGGCGATCCAGTATTCCAGAGGCGGCGGTGATTGAGCCGAGAAGCCGCGGCGTACTGGATGCCCCGGTCGAGCCGGGGCATGACGGCGGAGTTTGGGGCCGCAACTCGGGCCAACCGCACCATGCCATTCTGCCCTTGCTTTGCCCGACAGAGCAAGCGATATACTTCGGTCTTGCCGAATTCAAAAAAGATCAATGATTTCCGCTGGGCTCCTACTGTGCATGGGGTTGTTTTCGCATTTCTTGTTGGAGCGGGCCCGCGGCGGGACATCGTGAATGCGGTTGCAACTGTCCCGCATGTCGCTACGCTCATGCGGGCTTCTTAAAGGCCCTGCCGAGGTGATCCCATGCCGATCCAGCATTTCGCGCCCCCGCCGCACGTCAAGGCGCCGCCGCTGTCCTTTGCGGCGCGCGTCGGCGATCTCCTGTTCGTCTCGGGCATCCCCGGCTTCGACGCGAGCGGCGCGCTGCCTGATGGTTTCGAGGCGCAGTTCGCCAACGTCGTCGTCAACATCACGCGCGTGCTCGGCGAGGCCGGCGCCGGTGTCCGCGACCTCGTCAAGGTCAACGTGCTCCTGACCCGCGCCTCCGACGTTGCCGCCATGAACGCGCTCTATGCCGGCGCCTTCGGCCCGCCGCCTTACCCGGCGCGCACCACTTGCGTGGTGCAGGCCCTGCCCAACCCGAAGATGCTGATCGAGATCGAGGCGGTGGCCTCGCTGTCGAAGTGAGCCGCGCGTGTGGCTTGTCGGGCACGCGGCCAAACCAAATGCGCGGCCGCGACTGACATGTCCGTGAACTGCCGCCCCCCGGCTTGCAAAGAACCTGCTTTTACCGCACGAATTTTCGGATCCCACGTTCCCACAAGGAGATACTTCATGCGTCGCGTTCTCGCGCTCTGTGCCGTTGCCGGCATTGCCACCTCCGTCTTTGCCGTGCCGGCCTCGGCTGCGGTCGGCTATTACGTGATCCGCTGGGACAACACCGGCATCTGCCAGGTCTGGAACGAGGACCTGAAGTACAAGCCGTTCCAGTTTGGGGTGTCGACCTACAAGGTCGTCAGCAAGCCTCTCCCGACGTTCCAGGCCGCCTCCGACCTCCAGATCAAGTTGCGCGCCGAGCGTCGCTGCACGCTCTAGGCTTGACGCGACAAAACGGTTTTCAAGGCGGATCGCGCGAGCGGTCCGCCTTTTCGCTTTTGCAGGACCTTCGCGTTTTTCGGCGGAAATCAGCCATGCCCCGCGCGCGTGCGTTGAACCTGATCAGCGCGTGGAACTACTCACATCTTGTCCGGCGCGCATCCCCAGAGCGTCCGGCACCAGCCCTCCCCGCATTGCCGGGAGGCGCATCACATCATTCATTTGAGGAGCTAATCATGCGTCGTATTTCCGTGCTGTGCGCTTCCGCGGGCCTTGCCGTCACCGCGTTCGTCGCTGCGAGCCCTGCACAGGCCAGCTATCACCTGATCCGCTGGCAGGACACCGGCTTCTGCCAGATCTGGGACGACAGCATCCCGACCACGCCGTGGCCGGCCGGCTATCACCGCGCCAGCGCGACCCTGCCGACCTTCATCGACGCACTCGCGGCGAAGGATGCCGCGCTGAAGAACGGCAGCTGCACCTGGTAAGATTTCGATCGGCGGACGAAGAGCCGGGCAAGGACGCGGGCATGCGTTCTTGCCCGGTTTGTTTGTGAGAAACCGTAGGGTGGCAAAGCGACAGCGTGCCCGCCAATTCCAATCATCACGAAGATGGTGGGCACGGCGCTTCGCGCCTTTGCCCACCCTATGAGATAGTGCTGCATCAGCAGAAGCGGACGCGCTCTCACGCGTCCTTGTGCGCGCCGGGATGGATCAGGACATCGCGGGCGGCGGCGAGGTCGATGAAGGCTTGCGCGCTGCCGCCGTGGTCGGGATGCATGCCCTTGGCGGCGCGGCGATAGGCCTGGTTGATGTCCTCGCAGGTGAGCTGCACCGCGAGCGGCAGGCCGAGCATTTTGCGCGCGCGATCCTCGCTGGACAGCTTCTTCGGCGCGGCATTGCGGCGGCCGAAGCGCGGCGCGGTCAAATCATGGACGACCTCGAGCACCACAGCGAGACGGCGCTGCGCCGCCAGCGTCACGCCGTGATCGTCATTGCCCGCGGCTTGGCGCAGCACCGGAAGCGCCTGCTCGGCGGCCTGGCGCAGCATGGTGTCCGTGCTCATTCGCGCGATCTCGGCCACGAGCCGGCCCGCCTCGGCGAAGTCGGCTGATTGCGCCGACCGGAGGCGTTCGAGGGCGAGTTTCCAAGAATCGAGCCGAGGATCGAGCCGTTCCATCATGCGCGCAACGTTTAGCAATGAAGATCAGTATGCCAAGGCTGCCGTTTCCGACCCCTTAATTTCGAGTTAGCGTTTCGTGAAACTTCGAAACGAAATCGGGAGGAATATGTCATGGCACTGCTCGCAAATCATATCGCCGTCGTCACCGGCGCCGGCTCCGGTATCGGCCGGGCGATCGCGGCCGGCTATGCGCGCGAGGGTGCGCAAGTGGTGCTGCTCGACGTCAATTCCGACACTGTCGCGGACGCCGCCCAGGAGATCCGAAACTCGGGCGGCAAGGCCGAAAGCTTCGCACTCGACGTGACCCGGCGGGAGGATTGCTTCGCGCTGGCCAAGCAGGTCGCGGACAAGGTCGGACAGGTCTCGATCCTCGTCAACAATGCCGGCATCACCCGCCGCAACGCCTTCACCGCGGAGACGGAGACGGTGGCGAAGGACTGGAACGATATCATCTCGCTCAACCTCAACGGTGTCTTCAACATGACGCAGGCCTTCCTCAGCCCCTTGCGCGCGAGCAAGGGCCGCATCGTCAATATCGGCTCGATCCAGTCCTTCGTGCATCTGCGCACGCCGAGCTCGGCGGCTTACACGACCTCGAAACACGGCGTGGTCGGCTTCACCAAGGCGCTCGCGGTCGAGCTCGGCAAGGAGGGCGTGCGCGTCAACGCGATCGGGCCGGGCTTCATCGAGACCAACATCAACGCCAATGTGCGCGCCACCAATCCGGCGCTGGTGCAGGCCTTCGTCGATCACACCCCGCTGGCGCGCACCGGCAAGCCCGAGGACATCGTCGGACCCGCGGTCTTCCTGGCGTCGGATCTGTCGGCCTATGTCACGGGAACAATCGTGATGGTGGACGGCGGCTATCGGACGGTGTGAGGACGCGAGGCTCCAGCAGCATAGACGGTGTCCTCGCCCGCCTTGTGCGCAATTGCGCACTGGAGCGGGCGAACCAGTATTCCAAAGGCGGCAGCGATTGAACCGAAGCGCCGCGGCGCACGGGATGCCCCGGTCAAGCCGGGGCATGACACCCGTGACTGGAGAGAGAGATAGTCCCACATCACTCTGCATCTCGCACCAATCGCGGCGGCTTCGCGGCATTCCTGAGGTCATCTGGTGCGATCGGCCGTGGTTAACCTTTCATTAACCAAACCCGACCACCGTACATCTACGGCTAGGGGGTCGTTTGTTCTCGATCCGCTTCCAACGATGGAAGCGGGCGTTGATCGGGGAGTATGTTGATGACCACTGTTCATGTCGCCGCGTCCGAGCCGGGCGCACAATTTCTTGCTCCTAACCAGATCGTTCCGTTGCTGATCGGCGCGACCGTCGACGAGGTCGAGCGCGAGCTCGTGCTCCAGACGCTTGCGCGCTGCGACGGCAACCGCACGCGCGCCTCGCGCGTGCTCGGGCTGTCGGTACGCACGCTGCGCAACAAGATCAGGATCTATGCCGCCTCCGGCATCGACGTGCCCGCCTATCAGGATTAGCGCGCGGTTGCGTGCCGGTTGATGTTGACCGATCCCACGCGAAGCGTGGGCGGAATTGCTGCTGTCGTCAAACGCCGCTAAGTAACTTGCTTCCGGTCAAGGGGAGCAGTGGCGTGGCAGACGATCAGGGACGACGGCAGGGAGCTCAGGGACCGCGCGGGCGGCAGGGCGAGCCCGGACGGCCGGGACCGCAGGGTCATCCGGGCCGACGGG
>NZ_JALBHA010000505.1:0-4493 GCF_023006445.1 Bradyrhizobium sp. SHOUNA76 | reverse complement strand
GCCGGCGGTGGTGGTGTCGCCGGCTTCCGCCAGCACGTCCGTGACCTTCAGGCCCGGGCGCTCGGGCCGCACCGACGTTTCCTCCCGCGCGATGATCGTGCCGGTGGCCTCGACGATGTCGGAGAAGCAGGATTTTGCGACCTTCAGCACCGTGACGGCCGGCCCTTTGGGCGCATCGTCATCGGCAGCTCTGGCCGGATATTGACCGAGGACCAGCACGCCGGCGACGGCTGCGGGACACAGGCTTCGAACAACGGCACGGGGCAAATGACGCATCGGAAATTCCACGGGGTTCAAGCCCTTCGATCGATAGCAGATGGCAACGGGCCGGACTACGGCCGCGTTGCCCATGTCAGGATGCCACGCCGGCGCCCGCCGCCGCGGCAAGTCATTGATTAGTCGCGGGATTGGAGATCAGGTTCGCCGCCCCGGCGCGGGGCGGCGTGATTGCGGCCGTCCATGGGGTGTGGATCACGTCAAGAACGTCACGCCGGATGCCGCGGCAATGGCTGGCCGTCAGTTCGGGCGCTCGCCCAGCAGCTTGCCGGTGGAGCGATCGATCAGGTGCAGGCGCGTACAGGCCTGGCACGGCACGGAAACATGCGTGCGACCGCTCGGCTCGTCGTCAAGCCGATGCTGCACATTCATGCCGGTCCGAGGGCACCTGAAAACGATCTGACGGTCCATGCCCCGTGATATGACTCCAAGCCGGGCCTCGCGAAATTACGGATGATTACGTAGCTCCCCCGCGGGTGCCTCACGGCAGGTTCAGGAACTCCACCCAATTCGGCTTCTTGCCGGTGGGGTAGGATTTCAGCTTGGCCAGCGCCCCGCTGCTCTGGTCGATCGCATAGACCGTCATGCTGTCGGAGAGTTCGCCGACCGCGGCGAGATAGCGGCCGGAGGGATCAACGTTGAAGCCGCGCGGCTGCTTCTCGGTCGGCACGCTGCCGATCGTGGTCAGCCTGCCGCTGGTCGCGTCCACCTTGTAGGCGGTGAGCGTGTTGGTGGTGCGCTCGGAGGCATAGAGGAAGCGGCCGTCCGGGGTAATGTGGATGTCGGCGGCCCAGGGTTTGCCGGAAAACCCTTCAGGCAGCGCGGTGGTGCGCTGGATCTCGTCCCAGGCGCCGCTCTTGGCCTCATAGGTGAAGGCTGCGACGTCGCCATTCAGCTCGTGGAGGAGATAGACGAACTTGCCGCCCGGGTGAAACACGAAGTGCCGCGGCCCCGATTTCTCCGGCACCTTGTGGGCCGGCGGATCGCTCGGCGTCAGCGTGCCGGCCGTGGCATCGAACGCGAAGCTCAGCACCTGGTCGGAGCCGAGATTGGTCGCGAACGCGAAGCGGTTGTCGGGCGAGGGCAGGAAGGCATGGGCATTCAGCCCGGTCGGGATCACCTGCTTCGGCTCGCCGGCGACGCCGTTTGCAAGCAGCGGATTCAGCGCGACCTTGTTGCCGCCATAGGAGGCGCTGAACAGGAACTTGCCGCCGTGGTCGACGGCGATATTGGCCATGCTGTCGGCGAGCGGTCCGTTGCCGATATGGCTGAGCTGGCCCGTCTTGGGATCGATCGCAAAACTCACGGCGAGGTACGGCTGCGAGCGGATTCCGGCAATCAGCACGCGGTGATCGGGCGTGATCGCGAGCGGCGTCGAGGAGCCGGGCTTGTCGACGCCCTTGAAGGCGGCCGTCTGCACGGGCGTCATCTCGCCGCCGGCGGTCATCTTGAACACGCTGATGTCGTTGCTGTCGGCGTTGCCGACATAGGCGAAGGTCTCGGCCATGCCGGCGTGGACTCCAGAAATGAGAGTGAGGGCTGCGAACAGGGTGGTGGCAATCGCAGCGCGTGGCGCTTTGGATGCGATGCGTCGGGTCGGTCTCAACATGGGCTCCTCCTGAAGGCCGGGTCGCGGCATCGTCGTTTTGCCGGCGAGGATAGCGGGCGGCGCGCCACCGCACCAAATTCCAATTGGGATCGATCGATACCGAAATTGTATCGGTCGCCGCCAGGGCTACCGCACGGAAGCCGTCCGGGAGGGCAGATGCGGGCTGGACGGAGGGGCGGGCGGTCCGAGCACGGTCCAGACGGTGACCGCAACCAGGGCGGACGTCAGGATGGTCCAGGCGATGAGCCGCTTCCGCATCAGGCCGAATCCATAGGTCATGAACGTCCCGGGCATCCGAGATCGTGCACTGCAAACCGCGGCAATCCTATGAACTCGTTCACAGGCGAAAACCGGCGGCGCAATCCGAACCAATGCCGCGCCGGCGCATTGAACCGCCATGCCCCGCGAAAACGATCTCGAAGGTAAGCCCGACATGGGCGGCAAGCATGGCGGCCAGAAAGGCCAGCCCAAGCCGCCGCCGCGCCCCCATGAGGGCGAGCGCGACACCGACGTCGTGGCAAAGCGCCACACCGGTCAAACCGATCCCGCGTCGCCGCCGACCAAACAAAAATAGCCTGCACCCGCACTGGGAACGGCGGCCTCGGCTTGTCGTTACCCTGATCCCGCGGGCGGATGAATCGAACGGAGGCTGGCACGTGTTTTGGATCTATTGGAACACCGCCTGGTCGCTCATTATCAGCGGCATCATGTTCGCCACCATCGTCAGCCATCCCGACTCCGAGATCGCCGAAGTGCGTGCCGCAAAACGTTTGATGTGAGCACGTCGCTCCTGCGTCATGTTAATGCTGCGAAAGCGCGATGACGATCGTCATCGCGCTTCCGACCCGAGGCGCGGTCAGTAGTCCCAGAACGCCGGCACCCAGCGAAAGTGGTCGCCGTCGACCGCCACTCGGCCGACCGAGGGGAACGGCATGTGCGTGGCGACGAGGAGCTCTTCGCTCGCCGCCAGCTCCCGCAACAGACGTACCCGAACGCGGGCGGCCTCTTCGGGATCATGCTCGAAGCCGTTGTGCCAGTCGGGGTGGTCGAATCCGACAGTGAACACGGCATCGCCGGCGAATGTCAGCCGATCGCCGCCCGATGCGAGCCGGACCACGCTGTGCCCGGGGGTGTGACCGCCGGTGCGCGTGACCACCACGCCCGGCGCCACCTCGTGCTCGTTCTCGAAAGTGCGCAGCTGGTTGTGGTACTCCTTCGCGAACCGCTTGGCGGTCGCCCGAAGCGCATCCGGGAATCCCGGCGGCATCGAGACCTGGGAGAAATCGGGCGCCTCCCAGAACTTGACCTCGGCGGCGGCGACGTGGATCCGCAGGTCCGGACGCAGCTGGTCCCTCACCTCGTCGACGAGCAGCCCGCCGATGTGGTCCATGTGCATGTGCGTCAGCACCACGTCGGTCACCGACCCGAGTTCGATGCCGGCGGCTTCCAATCGCTTGCTCAATTGCCCGGCCCGCGGCAAGTGCAGATCCGGATCGGATCCCAGCCCGGCGTCGACGAGGATGGTCTGGCCGCCGCTGCGCACCACGACCACGTTCAGCGCCCAGTCGAACGCATCCGGCGGCAGGAACATGTCCTTCAGCCAGGCCGCGCGGACGGCCGGGTCGGCGTTGTGGGCCAGCATCGCGCCCGGCAGCGTCAGCACGCCATCGCTGATCACCATCACGTCGATCTCGCCGATCTTCAGCGCATAGCGCGACGGGACCAGCTCTTCGGGGCGTGATGTCGCGGGATATGAAGTGTTATGCAGGTTCATGTTGATCTCCTGTTTCATGAGAAGGCTCCCGGCTGGTTGATTGAGCAGACCGCGCCGCCGGGGACGCGCGGCCGTCATGGCTCGAGACGTCTAGAGAGCGGTGACGCGCTCCGGATCGGCGGACGCGAGCGCGGCGGCGCGCTCCGCCTTTGGCGGATAGATCCAGACCGTGTTGATCTCCTGCTTGGTCTTCTTGGCGATGTCGCCGACCATCTCGACCTTGCGCTCCCAGCCGCGCGTGAACAGCGCGCCGGCGCCGCCGAGATCGAGGCAAGTCACGTACGCCTTCTGATGATAGGGCCGGGTCACAAGGCCGAGCAGCTCGGCCGCGGCATTGTTGCCGGCGAAGGCGCCCATCCGTGTCGCGTGCTGGCACGACATCAGCGCGTAATTGCCCTCGTCGTCGCAGGCCGCGCGTGCCGCATCGCCGGCCGCGAAGACACGCTGAACGCCTGTCACCTGCAAGCAGCGATCGACCAGCAAGCGGCCGAAACTGTCGCGCTCGGCGGGAATCTGCGCGGTCAAGGGCGCCGCACGAATGCCCGCCGCCCAGATCACGGTCTCGGTCTCGATGTGCTCGCCGCTGGACAGGGTGACGCCGGATTGGTCGAGCGATGCGACACCGGCACCGAGGCGGGTTTCCACACCGAGCCTGTGAAGGGCGTCCTCGATGACGGGGCGGGGACCTGCGCCCATGTCGGGCGCGATCGCATTGTTGCGTTCGACGATGATGACGCGGGTTTTCGCGGTTGCGCCGAGGATGTCGCGAAGCCGCGCCGGCATTTCGGTGGCCGCCTCGATGCCGGTGAAGCCGCCGCCGGCGACGACGACCGT
>NZ_JALBHA010000504.1:0-4508 GCF_023006445.1 Bradyrhizobium sp. SHOUNA76 | reverse complement strand
GAAATCGGCCTCGCCGAGACCCACCAGACGCTGGTGCGCGAGCGGCTGCGCAGCCGCATCGTGGTCCAGGTCGACGGCGGCTTCCGCACCGGCCGTGACGTCGTGATCGGCGCGCTGCTGGGGGCCGACGAGTTCGGCTTTGCCACCGCGCCGCTGATCGCGGCCGGCTGCATCATGATGCGAAAGTGCCATCTCAACACCTGCCCGGTCGGCGTCGCGACCCAGGACCCCGTCCTGCGCAAGCGCTTCACCGGCCAGCCCGAGCACGTCATCAACTACTTCTTCTTCGTCGCGGAAGAAGTCCGCGAGATCATGGCCTCGCTTGGCTTCCGCACCTTCAACGAGATGGTCGGCCAGGTTCAGCTGCTCGACCAGACCAAGCTGGTCGCGCACTGGAAGGCCAAGGGCCTCGACTTCTCGAAGCTGTTCGTCAAGCAGAAGGAAGAGAAGGGCCAGAAGATCTATCACTCCGAGCGCCAGAACCATCATCTGGAGGCGGTGCTCGATCGCTCGCTGATCGAGAAGGCAACGCCTGCGCTCGACCGCGGCGCGCCGGTGAAGATCGAGGCCAATATCAACAGCACCAACCGCTCCGCGGGTGCCATGCTGTCCGGTGCTGTCGCCAAGATCTACGGCCATGCCGGCCTGCCGCACGACACCATCCATGTCAGCCTCAAGGGCACCGCTGGCCAGGCCTTTGGCGCCTGGCTCGCCCACGGCGTCACCTTCGAGCTCGAGGGCGAAGGCAACGACTATGTCGGCAAGGGCCTCTCGGGCGGCAAGATCATCGTCAAGCCGCCGAAGAACTCCGCCATCGTGCCGGAAGAGAGCATCATCGTCGGCAACACCGTGATGTACGGCGCCATCCAGGGCGAGTGCTACTTCCGCGGCATCGCCGGCGAGCGCTTTGCCGTGCGCAATTCCGGCGCCGTGGCGGTGGTCGAGGGCGCGGGCGATCATTGCTGCGAATACATGACCGGCGGCATCGTCGTCGTGCTCGGCAAGACAGGGCGCAACTTCGCGGCCGGCATGTCCGGCGGCATCGCCTATGTGCTCGACGAGACCGGCGACTTCGACAGGCTGTGCAACATGGCGATGGTCGAGCTCGAGCCGGTGCTGTCGGAGGAGCTGATCAACGCCGGCACCTATCACCATTCCGGTGACCTCGAGGCGCACGGCCGGGTCGACGTGTTCAAGAACCTGCTCGCCTCCGACGTCGAGCGGCTGCACGTCCTGATCTCGCGCCATGCGAAAGCCACCGGCTCCAAGCGCGCCGCCGACATCCTTGCCAATTGGAAGGACTGGCTGCCCAAATTCCGCAAGGTGATGCCGGTCGAATACCGGCGCGCGCTGCGCGAAATGGCCGCCAACAACGCGGACGCCGAGCCGAAAATCGCGATCGGGGCGTAGCAATATCAGCGCCCGTCATTGCGAGCGTAGCGAAGCAATCCAGACTTTCTCTTCAGCGACAGACTGGATCGCTTCGTCGCTTCGCTCCTCGCAATGACGGTGAGGAAGCAACAAACGAACTAAGCGGCAGGGACTTCGGGTTTAATGGGCAAGATCACGGGTTTTCTCGAAATCGAACGGCACGACCGCAAGTACACCCCGGTCGCCGAGCGCGTGAAGCATTACAAGGAGTTCGTCGTTCCCCTCTCCGAGAAAGAGGTGCGCGATCAGGCCGCGCGCTGCATGAATTGCGGCATTCCCTATTGTCACGGCACCGGCTCGGTCGCGCCCGGCACGCCCGGCTGCCCGGTCAACAACCAGATCCCCGACTGGAACGACCTCGTCTATCAGGGCAACTGGGAAGAAGCCTCGCGCAATCTGCACTCGACCAACAATTTCCCGGAGTTCACGGGGCGCATCTGTCCGGCGCCGTGTGAAGCGTCCTGCACGCTCAACATCGACGACAACCCGGTCACCATCAAGACCATCGAATGCGCCATCGTCGACCGCGCCTGGGACAATGGCTGGCTGAAGCCTGAGGTCGCGGCCGTCAAGACCGGCAAGAAGGTCGCGGTGATCGGCTCGGGCCCGGCCGGCATGGCCTGCGCGCAGCAGCTCGCGCGCGCGGGCCACGACGTGCATCTGTTCGAGAAGTTCGCCAAGGCCGGCGGCCTGCTGCGCTACGGCATCCCCGACTTCAAGATGGAGAAGGGCATCATCGACCGCCGCGTCACGCAGATGGAAGGCGAAGGTGTCACCTTCCACTACAACAGCCATGTCGGCGCTGACGGCAACGTCGATCCGCGCGAGATGCTCAACGAGTACGACGCCGTGGCGCTGACCGGCGGCGCGGAAGCCCCGCGCGACCTGCCGATCCCCGGCCGCGAGCTGTCAGGCATCCACTACGCCATGGACTTCCTGCCGCAGCAGAACCGCCGCGTCTCCAGCGAGCCCCTGAACGGCGTCCAGGAGATTTTGGCCGGCGGCAAGCATGTCGTCGTCATCGGCGGCGGCGATACCGGATCCGACTGCATCGGCACGTCGCTGCGCCAGGGCGCGCTGTCGGTGACCCAGCTCGAGATCATGCCCGCCCCGCCCGAGCGCGAGAACAAGGGCCTGACCTGGCCGAACTGGCCCTTGAAGATGCGGACCTCCTCCAGCCAGGCCGAAGGTGCGGTGCGCGAGTACGCCGTGCTGACGCAGAAGTTTTCCGGCGAGAACGGAAAGGTCAAGAAGCTGCACTGCGTGCACGTCGACGACAAGTTCAAGCCGATTGCCGGCACCGAGTTCGAGCTCGACGCCGAGCTCGTCCTGCTCGCCATGGGCTTCGTGCATCCCGTGCACGAGGGCCTCTTGAAGCTGCTCTCGGTCGAGCTCGACCCCCGCGGCAACGTCAAGGCCAACACCCTAGACTACCAGACCTCGCGCCCCAACGTGTTCACCGCCGGCGACATGCGGCGCGGGCAATCGCTGGTGGTGTGGGCCATCCGCGAAGGGCGGCTGTGCGCAAGGTCGATCGATACGTTCCTGATGGGGAAGACGGATCTGCCGCGGTAGGCTCTGTCATTCCGGGGCGCGCCACTTGGCGCGAGCCCGGAATCCATCTTGCCCCAACGCTCGTGGATGAATGGATTCCGGGCTCGCGCTTCGCGCGCCCCGGAATGACTGCAGAAAGGGCCCCGCCTTGTCGCACGGAATTCGCGCGGCGGCAGGCTCGCCCCTCAATTCTGCAGCCTCACCCCGACCATCACCACCGTCCCCTGCGAGCTCGAGCCCGCCTGGTTCGAATCCAGGATGTCATGCCGCAGCGTGCCCTTGACCCAGATGTTGCGGTTGAGCTTGTAGATCAGGTTGCTTTCGAACGAGTAGGTCTTGTCGTTGCGGTTCTGGCCCTGGTAGTCGAGCGTGCCGTAGGTGAACTTGCCGACGGCGGTGAGCCAGCGGCGGAAGTCGTGGTCGACTTCGGCCGAATAGGTGCGCACCAGGACGCCTGAGGAGCCGGGGATGGTGGTCTCGGCGATCTGTGTGTCGGTGAAGAATTTCACCGTGGTGAGGCCGCTCGCGTTCCAGATCAGCGAGCCCGAGGTCAAGAACCCTGCAAGCTGGCTGAGGCGCGGATCGGTATAGTTGCGGGCGGAATAGCCGACCGAGATTTCGCCGGTGAGGATGCGCGAGAACTCGAAGGACGAGCCGACCTTGGCGTAGCCGCCGTTCGAATCGCGGAAGTAGCCGTTGCGGTCGGCGGCCAAATCGTGGACGCGGGTGTCGCCCTGGATCTCGACGAACGGCTTCAGGCCGGGCTTGAGGTCGTAAGAGAAGCGTCCGATGCCGCCATACTGGTTGAAGTCGCGATCGTTGTTGCTGAACGTCGACCCGTCGGTGAGCTTGGAGTCCGTGTAGGCGGTGCGATCGACGGTGGCGCCGGCGGCGACCTGGAAGCGATTGAAGGTCTGATCGAAGCCGACGGTGGTGCCGTAAGCGGCGTAGACGGGATATTTCTGCAGGCCGGCCTGCACGTTCGGGCTGCCGGGATTGTCAGTGGCGAGCCGCAGGCGCAGCTGCGAGGTCAGCTTGAGATCGCGGTCGACGTCGATGCGGCCATCGACATGTCCGTTGAAATCCGGGCGGTCGATCTCGACCGGCGATGGCGAGGCAAAACCGCCGATCGTTGCCGGCATGTTGTTGGTGTAACCGGAGAACGAGCCGCGCAGGTCAGCGACCAGCGCGTGGCGCTCCCAGTCGGACATCACCACGAGATCGGGCGCGACGACGTAGACCGGCGATCCCACCGGCTTGTTCAGACGCGCAGGATTGGTGTCGTAGCCAGCGGAGAGCTCGAGCCCGCCCTTGATCAGGAAGCTGCCGGCATAGTCGCCGACGGCTCCGAAGGCATCGTCATCCGCCTTGAGGCGGCGGCGCTGCGGCTGGCCGGGCACGGTGCCGGCCATCGCCGCCGGCACGTAGTGCACCTCGTCGAAGACGAATTTCGCGGGCGTCGTCAGTCCGATCAGCAGCGCGAGATGTGCGACCAGGAAAATTGCGACAGCAATGACTGTGCT
>NZ_JALBHA010000503.1:0-4512 GCF_023006445.1 Bradyrhizobium sp. SHOUNA76 | reverse complement strand
GGTGCTTCCCACATCAACGCCGCGCCCCGTGGCGGCGGTGCACCGGCCGGTGGCCCCGGCGGCGGCCATCAGAAGCACTAGCGTAGCCAGGAAGGCCCGGCCCTCGTGCCGGGCTTTTCTTTGCTATATCGAGGTCGCGACAATTTAAGTCGGTTTTTCGCCGGCAGATTTCATCGATCGTAACATGTCTACCCAAAGCTGTAAGCATCCACTCGGGGCAGCGGGGCACGGGAGGATGACATGAGACAGAGCCAGGCGGAGTCGCGCCGCCAAAATGTCGCGAAGCGTTCGATGACGAAAGAGGCCAAACAGCTGACCGGCCTGATTGCCGGATTACGCGAATCCCTCAAAGGGATCCAAAAGGAACGGACGAGCATGAAGCTCACCGGCGCCGAGATGGGTATGCTCGACGAGCGCCGCAACAACCTGCTGCTTACCATCGCAGCCCTCGACGATCGCCTCTCGGCCGTGCAGGGGCTGATTGATCTCGGTCGCCCCCACATCATCCGCGTGCATTAGCGGAGCTCGGGCATGGGACGATCGGTTCCGTTGCCGATGTGAGGCCGCCCCGGCGGCCTATCCAGCACGACACGAGGACGGCCCCGTGCCGTCGCAGGCGGGGCAAGCCTGCGACGGATGGAATTGCATTCCCGTGGGGCACGCCGTTGCCGGCCGCCAACGCTATGCTTTGCGGATGGCATCAAAAAATTGCCACGCTCCCGGCGAATTGCCGCCAAAGCCCGCTGCCACGAGGAGGCTGGGTGCAGGGCGACGCAAGGGGATGCGAATTGGCCTACAAAATGGTCGCAGAACGCGACAACGAGAAATACAGTTTCGCTCGCGAGAGCCGGCTGCTCATCGTGGCGAAGGCGAAGGTGTGGGCGAGCGAGGGGTGGCGGGTTGTCATCACCGATCAGGACGGCAAGGCCTACGCACCGCCCGAATTCGATCAGCTGTCGGCGGCGTGACCGCGGACGGGGCGAGGGGACGACATTTGAGATCGCTGTTTCGATCGGGGTGCGGCCGGATCGTGCCCGTGATGATTTTTGCAGCCACCGCCATGGTTCTGACGGTGACGGTTGCGGCCGCGCAAAATCTCGACGCCGGCAAGTCGCCCGCCAAGCTCTTCGCTGACGGCTGTGCGACCTGCCATCGCAGTCCGCGCGGCCTTGCCAAGGGTCGCTTCAGCCTGACGTTATCCTGGTTTCTGAAGGACCATTACGCGACCAGCTCGGACTCGGCCAAGATGCTTGCCGCCTATCTGGAATCGGTTGACGAGCCGCCGCCGCGCGCCGCGGCCAAGTCCGCCAGGAAGCCCGCGCGATCCGCGCCGCGTTCGTCCAAGCCGGTGCAGAGCCAGTAGGCTGCCCGGTTCCTGCTATCCGCGTCGATAGGTCTGCGCGAGAAGCCGTGCGTGCACGGCGCGTAGCTCGGCGCTCATGCGCGTCTGTCCCGTCGTGACATAGGAGAGCCAGGCGCCGTCGGCGGCCAGGCGCACCATTTGCAGATCGGGCGCGCCGTCGGTCGTGCGATGGCGCTTCAGGCGCGCCTTGATCCAGTCGTTCCAGAGCCGGCGCAGCGGCGGATCGGTGACGACGACCATGCTCAATGCCGCCCATGGGGTCGCGAAGCCGAACGCCTTGCCGGTGAACACCGCATTCACATAGGCCCGCGTGAAGCTGCCGCGTGGCTTCGGATCGGCTTCAACTGCGGCATCGATTTCGGCATCGACGCGGGCGAGGAGGTCGGCAAACAGGCCCTCGATCAGCGCCTGCTTGCTGCCGAAATGGTGAAACAGCCCGCCCTTGGTGACGCCGGCCGCCGCTGCGACCGCCTGCACCGTGACACCGGCGACGCCATGGTCCATGGCGATTGCCGCGGCCTGGGCGAGCAGGGCGCGCCGGACCTGCTCGGGCTGCTTGGCGCGGGTGTAGCGGTTTTCCGGCATCAATGCGCCGTGGTCTGCGAGAACAGGTTGATGATCACGACCCCCGACACGATCAGCGCGATGCCGACGAAGGCCGCGGCGTCCAGCATCTGGCGGAACAGCACGAAAGAGACGGTGGCGGTCAGGATGATGCCGACCCCGCCCCAGATCGCATAGGCGATGCTCAAGGGGATGACGCGGATCGCGACCGACAGCGCGTAGAACGAGGCGACATAGAACAGCACCATGGCCAGCGTTGGCCACGGGCGGGTGAACTGCGCGGATTGCTGCAGGAAAGCCGATGCTGTGACCTCGAAGATGATGGCGAGGGCGAGCGCTGCGTAGGCATTGAAGGCGGAGGTCATGGTCAGCCCAGGGCAAGAAAGATACCACGCGGTATGTTTAGCATGCGGCGCTTGGCTTTGGCCGGCAGCAGGTATCACATGTGAGTGACGAGCCTGCGACGTTGGCGGAACAAGGCATGAAGCCGCCGCGTGATGAATCGCGCGGCGGCTTCGGGATTTCGTCGCGGTTCGACCGGCGTCAGTTGATCCGCACGGAAAGTTCGACATCTTCGGTGAAGGGCGTCGACATGTAGCCGCTTCCCGGCCTGCGAACGCGCGCCAGATAGTCCGGGCTGTCGTCGGCATTGTCAGCGACGATGATCGCGCCCGGTCCGAGATGGCTCTCGAGCGGATCGAGGATATCCGGGTAGAGCGCTTTGGCGCCGTCGAGCAGCACGAGATCGATCGTATCGGGCAGATCGGCTAGAAGCGTCTTCAGCGCGTCGCCTTCGCGGATTTCGACGAGATCGATCAAGCCGCCGGCGATGAGGTTGTTCCGGGCCCGCGCTGCCTTGGACGGCTCGAACTCGCTGGTGATGAGGCGGCCGCCGCCATTGTCACGCAAGCCTGCGGCAAGGTGCAGCGTCGAGATGCCGAACGATGTGCCGAACTCGACGATCGTCCGGGCGCCAGAGCTGCGTGCCAGAATGTAGAGCAGCGTCCCCGTCTCGCGCGAGACCGCGAGGGGAGCATCCTTCAGACGTCCGTAGAGCTCGCGGTAATCGGTCTTGCTCCGCATCATCCGCGCCCGGTCTGCGTCGGACAAATCGGCGACGGCCGCTCGCGTTGCGCCCGTTGCCGCCTCGGCTTCGTCGAACAGGCGATCCAATAGCGGCGCAAGCGACGTGATGGTTGGGGTGGTCATTCGAGGTCTCCAGAGGTTGGCGAAGAACGCATGCTTGCGCGCCGAGTGAAATACGATTAATTCGTCGCATTGCCTATTCGCATTGCCAGGGTGAGCCATGGCCGAGCGTCGAAGCCGTTCAATTTCCTCACGAAAGCAGCCGCAACAGGCCCGCTCCACCGGCCTGGTAACGGCTATTCTCGATGCCGCTGTTCAGGTCCTGGCGAAGGAGGGCGCGCAGCGTTTCACCACGGCGCGGGTGGCGGAGCGGGCCGGAGTAAGCGTCGGGTCGCTCTATCAATATTTTCCGAACAAGGCCGCGATCCTGTTTCGTCTCCAGAGCGACGAGTGGCGGCGCACCAGCGAACTGCTGCGCGGCATCCTCGCAGACCGGGCAAAGCCGCCGCCGACGCGACTACGCGCGCTGGTTCATGCCTTCATCCGCTCCGAGTGCGAGGAGGCTGCAATTCGCGTCGCGCTCAGCGATGCCGCACCGCTCTATCGCGACGCGCCCGAGGCGCACGACGCGCGTGCGGCCGGTGAGGGGATCATCGCGGCGTTCATGCGGGAAGCGCTGCCGAAAGCCTCTGACGCGACACGCGCGCTCGCCGGCGAGCTCATCAAGGCGACGTTGAGCGAGGTCGGCAAGAATTTTTCTGAAGAGACGCGGAGCGAGGCGGAGATCGCGGCCTATGCCGATGCCATGGCCGATATGTTCTGCGCCTATCTTGCGAGGCTCGCAAGGCGCTGAGGCATTACTGACGTCATCTTTTGCGGGGCCGATAATTTTTCAGATTTCGCCGGATGCCATCCGGGCTACGATTGCCGTGCTTGCGTCGTTCGACAATAGACCCTACGGACCTCTTTCATGCTCGTCATCTCCATTCAAAGCCAGGTGGTCCACGGCCATGTCGGCAACAGCGCGGCCGCCTATGCCATGCAGGCGGAGGGCGTGAACGTTGCGGCTGTACCGACGACGCTGCTGTCCAACCATCCGCGCTATCCGAGCCTGCGCGGGCGGGTGCTGGAGACCGAGCTCGTCGCCGATCTCCTGAAGGGCGTGGAAGAGCGCGGCCTCGTCGACGAGGCGGCCGTGCTCCTGACCGGCTATCTCGGCTCGCCGGGCAATGCCGCCGTGATTGCCGATTTCGTCGAGCGGGCTCTGACGCGGAATGCGAAGCTCGTCTATCTCTGCGATCCCGTGATCGGCGATGACGGCCGCGTCTATGTCGCCGACGGCATTTTGGACGTAGTCCGGCACCGGCTGCTGCCGGCAGCAAACCTCACGACGCCCAACCAGTTCGAGCTCGAGTTGCTCTCAGGCCTCACGATCGCAGATGCGCAGGGCCTGCTGGCCGCGTGTGCGGCGCTGGCGGCGACCGGCCGCATCGACGTCG
>NZ_JALBHA010000502.1:0-4514 GCF_023006445.1 Bradyrhizobium sp. SHOUNA76 | reverse complement strand
CGGCCGGCGCGCCCAAGACCGCGATTGCGGCCGCCCATGCGGCGCTCGAGGCCGGGCGGATCGATTATACCTCGGCGCTCGGCATCCCCAGTCTGCGCGAGCGCATCGCACGCCATTATCGCGATGCCTATGGCTGTGACGTCAGCCCCGAGCGGGTCGTGGTGACCACCGGCTCCTCGGGTGGGTTCATTTTGGCTTTCCTGGCGATGTTCGAGCCGGGTGACCGCGTTGCCGTGACGGTGCCGGGTTATCCGCCTTACCGACATATCCTCACCGCGCTCGGTTGCGAGCCGGTGCTGATCGAGACCACGAACGAGACGCGCCATGCGCTCACCGGCGAGGCGCTGCTCGCGGCCCATCGCAAGGCGCCGCTGAAGGGTGTGCTGGTCGGCAGCCCCGCCAATCCGACGGGGACGATGATGTCCCGCGAAGCGCTCGCTGGTCTGATTGCGGCCGCCGAAGGCGCGGGCATCCGCTTCATCTCGGACGAGATCTATCACGGGCTCGACTATGCGTTTCCGGCCGTCACCGCCGCAGCACTCTCCGAGCACGCACTCGTGATCAACTCGTTCTCGAAGTATTTCTGCATGACGGGCTGGCGCGTCGGCTGGATGGTCGTGCCTGAAATCCTGGTGCGGCCGATCGAGCGGCTGCAGCAGAATCTGTCGATCTCGGTGCCGTCGCTCTCGCAGATTGCCGCTGAAGCCGCTTTCGACGGTGCGGCCGAGATGGAGGCGATCAAGCACGGCTATCAGGAGAACCGGCGGATTTTGATCGAGGGATTGCCGAAAGCTGGCCTCAGCAAGTTCCTACCGGCCGATGGTGCATTTTATCTCTATGCCGACGTCTCGGACTTCACCTCCGACAGTTTCGAGTTCGCCAAGCAGATGCTGGAGCAGGCACGCGTTGCGGCCACGCCCGGCCTTGATTTCGATCCCGTTCACGGCCGCTCGTTCATTCGTCTTTCCTATGCGCGCTCGCCCGGGGAGATGCGCGAGGCAGTTGACCGGATCGCTCACTGGCTTAAATAGCCGCCAGTTTTCGACCACTTCCGGAGTTCATCTTGTCTGACCGATCTGCCTCGACCGTTGCGCCGCATTTTTCTCTGGCCGCATTGATGTGGCCGACCCGGCCGGGCGAAACCGTTGGCGCAGTGCGCGCCGTCGTGCTCATCGCGCTCGGCACCGCCTTGATGGCGCTATCAGCGAAGGTCAGCCTGCCGCTGCCCTATGTCCCCATGACGTTGCAGACGCTGGTGGTGCTGATGATCGGTGCTGCCTACGGCTGGCGTCTTGGCAGCGCAACCATGATCGCCTACCTTGCCGAAGGCGCGCTTGGCGCGCCGGTATTTGCCGGGCCGGTGGGTGGCATTGCACCGCTGCTCGGCCCGACCGCGGGATATCTGTTCGGTTTCATTGCGGCCGCTTTCGTGACCGGCTGGCTCGCCGAGCGCGGCTGGGATCGCAGCGTGCCGCTTTTGTTTGCAGCAATGGCTGTTGGCCATATCGTCATTCTGGCCGCCGGCTTCGGCTGGCTGGCGTTTGGCCTCGGGCTGAGCGTTGCGAAATCCTGGCAGGTCGGCATCGTGCCGTTCGTTGCGGCTTCGCTGGTCAAGAACGCGCTTGGCGCGACGCTGATGCCAGCCGCGCGCAGGCTGATAGAGCGCCGAAGGTAAAACCGGCAAAAGCGAGCAGTTCCGATTGACAGGGCCGGCCAAGTTGATCTTGGCTGGCCCAAAGTTTTGAGGGGGAGTGAAACGATGACGACGACAACGATGGCGGAGGCGCCGATCGCGCCGCCCGCAGCAAAGCCGTGGTACAAGGTTCTCTACATCCAAGTGCTGATCGCCATCGTGCTCGGCGCCATCGTCGGCTGGCTGTGGCCACAGGTCGCCACCAACGAATGGATCAAGGCGCTCGGTGACGGCTTCATCAAGCTGATCAAGATGGTGATCGCCCCGATCATCTTCTGCACCGTCGTCTCCGGCATTGCCCATATCCAGGACGCCAAAAAAGTCGGCCGCATCGGCGTCAAGGCACTGGTCTATTTCGAGGTCGTCTCGACCTTCGCCCTGGTGATCGGACTCATCATCGGCAATTTGGTGAAGCCGGGCGCGGGCTTCGGCGGTGGAGCGGCCAACGAGGCGGCCGTTGCAAATTACGCCAAGCAGGCCGCCGGTCAGAAGTCCGTCGACTTCGTGCTGCACATCATTCCCGACACCGTGGTCGGCGCCTTCGCGCAAGGCGAAATCCTGCAGGTGCTGCTGTTCTCGGTGCTGTTCGGCTTCGCGGTCATGAGCCTCGGCGAGCGCGGCCACACCATCCGCAGCTTCATCGACGACGCCGCTCATGCCGTGTTCGGCGTCATCTCCATCGTGATGCGTGCAGCGCCAATCGGCGCGTTCGGTGCGATGGCCTATACGATCGGCAAGTTCGGCACCGGCGCGATCCTCAATCTGGTCGGGCTGATCGCCACGTTCTATGTCACCGCGGCGCTGTTCGTTTTCGTCGTGCTCGGCATCATCGCACGTCTGGCAGGGTTCTCGATCTTCAAGTTCCTTGCCTACATCAAGGACGAATTGCTGATCGTGCTCGGCACCTCGTCCTCGGAAAGCGCGCTGCCGTCCCTGATGGAAAAGCTGGAGCGGCTCGGCTGCTCCAAGTCGGTGGTCGGCCTCGTGGTGCCCACGGGTTACTCGTTCAACCTCGACGGCACCAATATCTACATGACGTTGGCGACGCTCTTCATCGCGCAGGCGCTCGGCTACGATCTCAGCTTCAGCCAGCAATTGACCATCCTGGTCGTGGCGATGCTGACGTCGAAAGGCGCCTCCGGCATCACCGGCGCGGGCTTCATCACGCTGGCGGCGACGCTGGCCGTGGTCGATCCGCGCCTCGTGCCGGGCATGGCGATCGTGCTCGGCATCGACAAGTTCATGAGCGAGTGCCGCGCGCTGACCAATCTGTGCGGCAACGGCGTCGCCTGCGTGGTCGTTGCCTGGTGGGAGGGTGAGCTCGACCGCGACAAGCTCAACGCCAACCTTTCCAAGCAGATCGATCCGACCGACATGGAGACGGCGATCACGACGGACTGATCGCGCCCCCGGGCTTGGAGCGAAAAGGGCTGGTCGAGATCCTCGATCAGTCCTTTTCTTTTTGGGACTAGAACCGCTCCGGCCGGTACGGCGCGGGATCAATCGCCGGCGTCTCGCCGCTCATGATCTCGGCGAGCAGGCGTCCGGTCGCCGGTCCCAGGGTAAAGCCCTGGTGGCCGTGGCCGAAATTCATCCAGAGGCCGGGATGACGCGGCGCTTGCCCAAGCACCGGCAGCATGTCGGGCGTGCAGGGACGGGTGCCGAACCACGGATCCGGCTCGACGCGCTTGCCGAGGTCGATCAGCTCGCGTGCGGAGCCTTCCGCGCTGGCGAGCTGCACGGGCGTTGCGAGCGCGTCCGGGCTCGTCAGCTCGGCTCCTGTGGTGATGCGAATGCCCTTGGCCATCGGTCCCATGGCGTAGCCGCCGCCCTTGTCGACGAGAGGCAGGTCGAGCGAGGCGCCGCCGCTGTAATGCATGTGGTAGCCGCGCTTGCGTACCAGTGGAATGCGATAGCCGAACTTGTGCAGCAGATCGGGCGACCATGGTCCGAGCGTCACGACGGCATGAGGGGCATCGAGGCGCCCCTGGTCCGCATCGACGGACCAGCCGGTCGCGGTCTGGCGCAGGCTCTGGGCGTTCCCGAGAACAATGGTGCCGCCGAGGCGCTCGAACAGCTCGGCATACGCCGTGACGAGCGCCCCCGGATCGGACACGGTCCAGGTGTCGAGCCAATGGATCGCGCCGGGAAGATCGTCGCGCAGGATCGGCTCGGCCTTGGCAAGCTCGCTGCCGGAGAGCACGCGAAAATTCACGCCGAATTCGCGTTGATCTTCCTCCGCCGTCTTGATCGCGAGGTCGAATGAAGCGGCATCGCGATGCAGCATGCGATAGCCGGCGCGGCGGATCAGATTGTCGGCATGGGCTTCGCGAATGAGGATGTCGTGCTCCGCGGTCGCGTAGGCGATCAGCCGTGCCCAGGCCTCGATCGCCTCGCGATGCCGCTTCGGCGCCGAGTGCCACCAGTAGCGGAGCAAGGGCTCGACATGGCGGTGAAGCGACGACAGGCTGTAGCGCACATCGTTGGTGCGGCCGGTCGCGATCTTCAGCAGCGTCGCAAGGTCGCGCGGCATCGGATAGGGGCGGACCGCTTCGGCCTGGATCATTCCGGCATTGCCATAGCTGGTCTCGCGGCCCGGCTCCTTGCGATCGACGAGGGTGACGGTCCAGCCGCGCTGCTGCAGATGCAGCGCCGCACTCACGCCGATCATGCCACCGCCGAGAACGATTGCGCTCTGCATTGGAACCTACCTCGCCAAATCAAAACCGCCCGGTTTGGCCGGGCGGTTTCATCTGGATGATCCCCTTACTCGCCGCCGCCGAACCGGCGGGACCACCAGCCCGCGCGGCGGGGCGCGGCC
>NZ_JALBHA010000501.1:0-4535 GCF_023006445.1 Bradyrhizobium sp. SHOUNA76 | reverse complement strand
CGTGCCGGCCTTCATGTCCCTGGTCCCACCCGCGCGGCCGGACGGGCTTTCAGCGAGTGCGGGAGCGCCCCCCGGCCGCAGCGTCGCCATCGCTTTCGCGCTTGGAACGCTCGCGCTCGCCCTCGCGTTAGGGCCGGGCAAGGCGCTGGTCGGCCTGGTTCTGCTATCGCTCGCAGGCCTGATGCTGGCGCGGCTCGCCATCCGTCAGATCGGCGGACAGACCGGCGATATCCTCGGCGCGTTCGAGCAGCTAGGTGAGATCCTGATCCTGCTGGTTGCGGCCGCCTTCCAGATGGGGCGCTAGCTTCATGGTCGAGTTCGACGACACCTTCCGCCAGCATTTGCGCGAGCTGTTCGTGTGGCGGCGCGACGTGCGCCGCTTCCGAGCCGAAGCGCTGCCGGACGGCGCCATCGACCGCCTGATCGAGACCGCTTGCCTGTCGCCCTCGGTCGGCCTCAGCCAGCCCTGGCGCTTCGTCATCGTCGACGATGCCGCATGCCGCCGCGCCGTGGCCGAGGACTTCAAGGCGTGCAATGCCGAAGCTTTGGGTTCTTATGCCGGCGAACGCGCGGCGCGCTACGCCACGCTGAAACTGTCGGGCCTCGAGCAAGCTCCCGGCCACCTCGCCGTGTTCGCCGACAAGGCCAGCGACATCGGTCACGGCCTCGGCCGCGCCACCATGCCGGAGACCACGGAATATTCCGTGGTCGCCGCGATCACCGCGATGTGGCTCGCCGCGCGCGCTGAGAGCATCGGCATCGGCTGGGTGTCGATTCTCAATCCGGATCGTATCCACGCCATTCTCGACGTGCCTCTTAGCTGGAAGTTCATCGCCTATCTCTGTATCGGCTATCCGGAAATCGAATGCGACCGGCCCGAGCTGGAGCAGGCGAAATGGGAGCACCGGCGCGGGGGGGCGGAGTTCACGCTGCGGCGGTAGCAAGAGGGCCATCCGCCGTCGTTGCGAGCGCAGCGGAATGTATCCGCGGAAAGACCCTGGATTGCTTCGTCGCAAGAGCTCCTCGCAACGACGACGGTGAGATCGGAGCAGCCCGCCCGCTACGACTTGCTCCTGCCGGCCACCGCGGCGAGAGGCGCAGGCGGCTCGGGCTTCTGGAACATCAACAGCGGCCGGAAGATGACGCGGCCATAGGCCTCGTAATGGTTCTGGGTCGACACCGCCATCTTCAGCGGCGTCGCGTAATTTGCCTCGAACGTCATGAATGACGCGTAAGTCCAGGAGAAGCCGACGCCGACGGACGCCATTTCGGTGATGCCGGGGAAGGTCGAGTACACCGCACCCCAGTCGGTGAAGATGTAGGTGTCGAAACCCCTGAGCCATTGCGACCAGTTGTAGTGCAGCTCGGCGTTGAAATAATAGCCGCTGTCGCCGGACGCCGCGTTGGAGGGATAACCACGCACGGTGGTGGGACCGCCGATCGAGAAGATCTGATCGCCCGGCAGCAGCTTCTCCTGCGTGTACTGCCAGCTCGCCAGCACATTGGCGCTGAAGTTCTGGGGCCCCGCGGCGCTGGTCGCGATCAGCGAGCCGGTATAGGTGTTGAACGCCCGGTTATTGCCGAGCACGTAGTCGTGCCACGCGATATAATTCACCGCCGGCGAGACCGTGATCGAGTAGGTGTTGCCGGACTTGGTCACCGAGACGCCCGCCGTGGTCTTGTCGTAGTGATCGTCGGTGACGGCGACCGTGGCGAAGCGGCTGACCGTCTTGCCCTCGGTCAAGGCGGCGTTGAGCAGCACCAGCCAGTCCTGTGTCACCCAGACCGGCTGGCTGAAATTGACCGCGGCCTGGCTCGATCGACCGGTGACGTCGAGCGCGACGAACGGCCCCTGGATGATCTTGATCTTGCCTTCGGTATAGCTGACGCCGGCGCGCCCGCCCCAGGGATTGACCGGGATGCTGTAGGCGACGTTGCCGTTGAGATTGCCGTCGGAACGGACGCCGTAGAAGGTCAGGCGGTCGTCGACGCCGAACAGGCCGTGGCGCTTGTAGAAGGCCCCGCCCTCCCAACGCCCGGTGTTCTCCGCGCCCTGGTTGTCGGTGAAGAGCTGCAAGGTGTCGACCGGCGGCTCGATCACCGCGAATTGCAGGTCGGTGAGGCCGAAGCTCGTGCCCGGCTGCAGCAGCGCCTTGATCTGCACGTCGTTGGTGCGGTTGAACCAGATCACGTCGCGGTTGAGCTTGGGAACGTCGAGGACCTCGCCTTCGGGCTCCTTCACGCGATCGAGGATATAGTCGGTGCGGGTCTGCTTGTTGCCCTCGACCGTCGTCTTCTGCAGCCGGCCTTCGGTCAGCTTGACCCGGACGATTCCGCCCTTGGCGTCCTGCTCGGGCAGCGTCGCGATGCCCGTGACGATGCCGCGCGCGGCATAGACGGCATTGATGTCGGCGACGAGCTGCAACAGCGAGGCGATGTCGACGTCCTTGCCGACATACTTCTTCGCGATCTCATCCAGCTCAGCCGGCGTGATGAACTTGGACTCGTCGAACGTGACCTTGCGCAGGCGGAATTTCGGCCCGCCCGGCTTCAGGAGCTGGGCCTTTTCGCGCTCTCCGCCGATCACCGCGGGCCCTGTGAGCTTGGGCGGCGCGCTCTGCTGCTCGAGCTGGCGGCGCTGCCGGTCGACGTCGTTCTGGATCACGCCGGGATTGATCGACTGAGCGCGCGCGGAGGCGATGCAGGACGCTGCCAGCCCGACCGCCAATGCTGCCCCCCGAATCTGCATCCCGAATCCAATTACCATGCCTCTGCGAGACGGCCAATCGCCGGCTTCGCCGTCTCGATCGCCGCGTCCTTCCAGCCCGTACGTCCCGCACGCTGCCCCTTCTGGCGCAGCTTGCGCATGTCGCTGAGGCCTTCGATGTTGACGGCGGGACCGGAGCCGATGGCCTCGACCGGGCGCGGCGTCAGCAGCGCGTCGAGCCGTGCCTGGCCGGAGAGGCCGAGGAGGTAGAACGTTCCCCCGTCCTTCTTCGCGAGCCAGGACTCGATGCTCTCCTTGCCCTCGCCGTCGACCGAGATGTTGCGCATCATGCTGGCGCCGGTGAAGGCGTTGCAGCAGGTGTGGCTCGGCCCGTAATTGGTGACGGTCGCGGAGACATCGCCGGTATAGAACACCACATAGGCGTTGCTGACATTGGCGTTGCCGACCTGGCTCATGGTGAACACGCCGCCCGGCTGATAGAGCTGGAGCGTCGGCCAGCTGGACGGCGCCGGCGTGCGGTTGTTGAGCAGCACCTGCTGGTGGGCTGTTGTGAGCATGAGCTGACCCGGCACATAGCCGTTCAGGATCGTCACGGCAGGCGCATCCGTCCAGAAGGTCGCGTCCACCACCCTGAACTGATTGACGATGATGCTGTCCGGATCGATCGAGATGTTGGCGGACTTCGCCACGCCGCCATTGTAGCCGGTGATGTTCAGGATCAGCGGGATTGCCGGGTTCGACCGGATCTGCTCGCCCTTGACGTTGATCGTATCGGCCGCGAGATCGAGCTCCCGCACGACGCTGACCCAGTTGATCGTCAGGTCGCCCGACGAAGTCATCTTCACGACGTTGCCGCTGACCCGGTCGAACGAGACTGATCCGGCCACCTCGAAATGCGTATCGCCGTTGGCGGAGATCGATCCGCCGCGGAGCGAGCCGGCGTCGGACTTGACGTCGAGGCCGCCGGCATCGCCCGGGATCCCCGTCGTGGTGAGCTGGCTGAAGACGATGTCGTTCACGGCATGCAGGGTCTGCGTACCGCCGCTGCTGGCGGTGCCGACGGTGATCCCGCCTGCCGTCGCGGTGACGTCGAGCGTGCCGCCGGCGATGAGATTATCCCAATGAACGACCGTGCCGCTCAGGACTGCGTTGCCGGTCGAGGCCGTGAGGTTATGACCGGTGTTGGTGCCTGCGGCGAGCAACTTTGCGGAGCCGTGGGCCGAGACCGAGCCGAGTGTCGGCACGCCGCCTGACGTCACCGTCTGCGCCAGGATGAAGCCGTTGTCGGCGGTGACGTTGATGCTGCCGGCATCGCCGTTGACGCCCGTCGTGGTCAGCGCGTTGAAGATGACGTTGTCGCGGGCGCGAATGGTCTGCGTGCCGCCGCTCTGCGCGGTCTGCAGGTTGATGCTGCCCTGCCCCGCGGTCACGCCCAGCGTCGTGCCGACATTGAGGGCGTTCCAGTTGATCGGGCCGCCGTTGGCGGTCAGCAGGCCGGAGCCTGTGGTGGCGGCGAGCGTGTTGCCGCTGATGGTCGTGGCCGCCAGCAGCGTCGCCGAGCCATGGGCCGAGACCGAGCCCAGCGTGGTCACGCCGCCTGATGTCACCGTCTGCGCCAGGATGAAGCCGTTGTCGGCGGTGACGTTGATGCTGCCGGCATCACCGTTGACGCCCGTCGTGGTCAGCGCGTTGAAAGTGACGTTGTCGCGGGCGCGAATGGTCTGCGTGCCGCCGCTCTGCGCGGTCTGCAGGTTGATGCTGCCCTGCCCCGCGGTCACGCCCAGCGTCGTGCCGACATTGAGGGCGT